>CACGET010000022.1 GCA_902572155.1 uncultured Pelagibacteraceae bacterium
GTATTCATCAGTAATTTTAGTTGCTGAATAAATAGTTAGAGGAGAATCTATTTTTTGATTTTCTTCAAAAGGTGCTTTATTTTTTTTTCCGTAAACAGAACTTGAAGAGGCATAAATTATATTTGAAATTTTTCTCTTTTTGCAAATTTCTAACAAATTCAAATAAGCCATTATATTATTTTCTATATAAGCAAATGGATTTTCAATTGAATAAATGGAGGAGTCGAAAACCCAAACCCTTATTTTTCTAACAAATATAAAATTAACAATAAGATATTTTACAAGGGTTATGGAATAAACATTTATAAAAACTTTATAAATAATGTTTATAATAAAGTTAATAAATTAAAGGACTATGATTTAAAAAATCCTACTTTTAAAACTAGTTTAAATTCTGTCCTTGTTTCAGAGGCCATTACTAAAAGTTTAGAAACAGATAGAAAAATTATACTTGAACAACCGTCAAAATTAAAGTCATATTCGAAAAATTTATTTGCTATAAAAGATCTAAAAAAAGGAAGTAAAATAAATTTAAAAAATTTTTACCAAAAACTAAATTTTTCAGGAGTATCTTTAAAGGAAATTAAAAAATTAAGGGTTAGAAAAATTACTTCTAAAATCAAAAAAGATGAAATGTTGAATTATTCTAATATTTTCGAGTTGTGATGATTTCAATAATTATAAGAACAAAAAATGAGGACAAACATCTTGAAAAATGTCTTATTGCCTTAAATTTCCAAAATTATTCAAAGTGTGAAATAATTATAGTTGATAATAATTCATCAGACAACACGGTAAAGATTGCCAAAAATTTTAATTGTAAAATATTACACTACCCTAAAAATCAGATATTCAATTATTCAAAATCAATAAATATTGCTATCAAAAAAGCTAAAGGAGATATAATTTCAATATTATCAGCTCACTGTATACCGTTTGACAATTATTGGATTTATAATGCTATTAAACATTTCGAGAACCCTGAAGTTGCAGCAGTTTATTCAAGACAGATTCCAACAAATAGTTCAAAGCCTTCAGATATAAGAGATTTATTTCAAGTCTTTAGATCAGAGACTAACTATCAAACAAAAGATAGTTATTTTAATAATGCAAGCTCTTTTATAAGAAAAAGTCTTTGGAGTGAAATTAAATTTGATGAGAAGATTAATGGATTGGAAGATATTTGTTGGTCAAGAAAAGTTCAAGAAAAAAAAATGAAAATTGTTTATGAACCAAATTCAAAGGTTTTTCATTATCATGGAATAAATCAAAACTCTGACAAGAATCGTCTTATAAGACATATCAGAATCCTTAAACAACAAATGTTTATTAAATGAATTTATTAATAGATATATTTGAAAAAAATTGTAAGGGAAAAAAGGGAGATAAAATTTTTATTTCGTATGAATCTAAATCATACAAATTCAGAGAAATTTTGAATTTAATTAATCAAACTTGTAATTACTTTGATAAATTTAATTTAAATAAAGGTGATAAAATTACTTTATTTTTAGAAAATTCCATCGAATTTATTGTTCTATATTTTGCGTCAATGAAGTTTGGGTTAACTGTTAATCCATCACCCGTCTATTTGTCTCAATTAGAGGCTTGTAATAATATACAGGAAATTAAACCAAAATTGATTTTTTGCTCAGAAAAATTTGACTTTTTAAAAAAAAGAAAGACACTCAGTAAAAAAATAGTAATAATTAAAAATCAAAATTTTATAGATTCTATTAAGAAATTTAATAATAGATTCAAAAAAAAAAAAGTAGATGGTGAAGATATCGCAGTTTTGTATTATTCATCAGGCAGCACTGGAAAATCTAAGTTAATAAAAATGTCTCATAGGGCCATTTTAAATTCACAAAAAATTCAACAGAAATCCTCATTAATGGATTCTGGGGATAAGCATTTATGTGTATTACCACTAGCTCACACATCTTCATTAAGGTCTACTATTAAATTTTGTGCTTTTAATCACAGAACTGTATATTTATACAAAAATTTTTGGTCATTAAAAAATTCAATTTTAGATGTTATTGAGAAATACCAAATTACTTTCATTCAAACAGTGCCCTCAATCTTATCCATGATGACATCAATATTTTCGAGAAAAATAAATACACCACATAAAGTTAAGAGTTTGAAATTTGTCGCTTGTGGTTCATCATATCTTTCAAAAGATGTGGCTGATAAATTTATTAATACTTTTAATACACCTATAATTAACATTTATGGATTATCTGAAACTTGTGCTCTATCAATGACAAGTTATAAAGAAAAGAAATTTACTTTAAATTCAGTGGGTAAAATCCTTCCAGGACTAAAATATAAAATCATAAATGAAAAAAATAAAATAAGTAAAAAAAATGAGTCTGGAGAGCTGTGTGTAAAAACACCAGCAATTTTTAGTGGATATATTAATGATAAAAGTAAATTTATTTACAATAATTATTTTAGAACTGGAGATATTTTTACAGAAAATAATGATGGTTATTTATTTTATATAGAAAGAAAAAAAAATATCATCATAAAATCAGGTATCAATATATCTGCAAGAGAAATTGATACAATGATCTTAAAATCAAAATTGATAAAAGATGTTTTTACAACTTCAGCTCTAGATGTATTTCATGGAGAGGTACCTATTTCGTATATTGTTCCAATCCAAAAAAAATTTAATTTAAATAAATTACAGAATTTTTGTCAAAGAAAATTGGGAGATTTTAAGACACCATCAATTTTTAAGATTTTAAAAAGTATACCAAAATCACCTACTGGAAAAATAAGATTTAGTTTACTAGAGAGATAATTGTGAAAAAAAATACTGATGAAATCTTGAAACTATGCAAAAAGGTTTTCAAAAAAAAAAATGTAAGTGTTAACTCCAGTATAGATGAAATAGATAGCTGGGACTCAGTCAATCATGTTACTTTGATAGCACTACTTGAAAAAAAATTTAAAATAATAATTTCTTTTGAGGAAAGTATCTCGATTTCTTCAATAAAAGATATAGTCAAAATTATTAAAAAAGTTAGATAATTTCTATTTTATTATCGAGAATATAGTTAGGATTTTTTTTTATTTTTTTTTCAACAAATTTATAAATCTTATTACTTTCACAAGCTGAAACGTTAAATTTATTTTTTTTTGTTTCAATTAGTATTTTCGATTTAATTAAATCATTTTCAATTTTTGATGTTTTTCCATATTCAAAAAATTTTAATCTTTCTGTCGCTCTTACAAAAAACTCAAATTCCTTGTTACGATAAATTTTATTATTTATTTTGATATTTCCATCAAAAATTTTAGAATACCTATAATGTATTCTGTTTGACTGTTCCACAAAATGTAAAAAAGTACATGAAGTTATAAATCGTGCTCCAAAAAATAAAATTTTACCATTCATTGAAAAAAATTTCTCAAAAATTGAACCATTACCTGTTGCTGAGTTACTATTATTTTCTATAAAAATTTTATCCATTTTCCCTTTTAAAGAAAAAGAAAATATTGGATGATATGACCTTTTAACATTTTTTTGATTTCTAAAAAATTCATCAAAAATTCCAACCTCGCTTCTAGATTTTAAATTATCAAAATATTTATACTTACAAAAAGAATACGTAAAAGCAGGGACCAATAAAGTACTTTCTTTATTAAAAAATCTAGATAAGTACGAATAAAACAAACTACATTTTTCACCCCAAGAACTATTGGAAAAATTTGATAAATCAGTATGCACCATAACAAGATCATCATTCTTTATGTTAATTTTTTTTAGTGCTTCTTTAAAATCTTTATAATTCATAATATTATTTTATAATTAAATTCTGGTAAGTGTATTTATTTTGTGAATAAATTTTATTATCTACATACTCTGCCTTAATTTCTTGTTTTTCAATCTTAGTCCCATAATTGGAACTATTAAATTGAATATTTAAAAGGCATCTAAAACCTGATTTTAATACTGTACCTTTATGAAGACCTCTCGTATCTTCAATTATAAGTGTTCCTTTTTTTTTTATGAAATTTTTAATTTTATCCTTGTAATATTTTGAAACTATTTCATCAGGGGTTCTGTCATATCCATTAGCTAATATATATGAATTTATACCTTTATCTTTGTGTGTTCCTTCAACAAATGCATGGGGGCCATTATGATTATCAACATCACTTACATAGATTAAAAATTTAAGCCATTTAGGTCTATCAAGATCAAAATGAAATAATTGTGCTGCTTTTTTGTCTGGTTTGTCGGAATATGATGTGCTGATACTTAAGCTGGAATGATCAAAAATAGGTTTACCATTAAAATATTTTTCACAAATTAAAAGAATTTCGCTATTAAAAATTATATCTGATAAATTTTTTTTAAATAAGACTTTATTTTTTGGCATTTCATACATTACTGCTTTTACATTATCTTGATTAAAATATGTTTTCTCAATTTTATCTGACCAATTTTTAAGATCATTAGGTCTAATATTTAATTCAGAGTTAATGCAAAAACTTAAAATGTCATCACATTCATCAGATGATAAAAAATCATCATATACAAAATATCCATTATCATGAATTTTTTTAACAATATTTTCAATTTTATCATTATGAATGTTATTTTGTTCAATATTTAATTTATCCTTATTAGATGTAAGTAAATTAATATATTTATTCGACTTACCTCCAGTTATACAGAATAATCTTACCATTGATTGATAAAAAATATTATGATTTTTTTTGAAAAATTTATAATACAAAATTCCTAATAATGTTAATAAAATATCTAATGGAAATAAAATTAAAAATCTTAATTTTTTATTTTTTATTTTTTGCATATTGCTAAAATAGATTTTGTTTGTCCTTTTAAAAAATTTGGAATAAATTTAGAAGCGTCTCCTCTAAAAGGAATTAGTCTACCAAATAAAAAACTATTTGGTAGTCTCCAATAAAAATTTGGTTTCTTTACGAACCACGGTAGGATATGTATTTGTTTAAATTCAAACATTTCTAATACTTTTTTTAAACTGTGCTCAGTGTATGGTTTTACATGAGTGGGATCATCATAAAATTCATCGTAAGAAAACCTAAAATTAGGAGTTACAATAATTAAATTACCTTCATTTTTAAGAACTCTTTTTATCTCGCTTAAAAATATATTTGGATCATGTAAGTGTTCAATAACAGAGTTTGTAATAATATGGTCAATTGAGTTATCATTTAAAGATAATTTATCTTTTTCAAAATTAATACCGTCATCAACATCAAACCCATTTGCTATAAGTCCTTTTTCATTAGCAAATTTTATAAAAGATCTATCTCCACACCCTAGATCAATTAATTGTTGGTTTCGATTAAATGTATCAAAATTTAAGAAATTTAATGCTGAATTAAAAGTTTCATAGATTCTTTCAGAATTCATCTTTTGATCTGATGATTCTAAAGACTCATTTCTTTTTTTAAAATATTTGTTATAAATATTATCTTTCATGAAATAATATTAACATACTTTGATAAAAAAAATTTACAAAAAAAAAATTAAGGGCCTAAAAGTGTTTAACATAAATAGCCATAAAGATAATAGAGGTTTATTTGAAGAGATATTTAACAAAAACATTTATATCTCTCTTAAAATATAAATATTAGACAATTACAATTCTTTGAGCTTGACCACCTGATAGGTTTTCTACATTTTTTAACTTAAAATTTTTACTTTAATGTGTGTTGTTTTTGTAAAATTTTTTTAATAATTTGATTATTCTTATCTGCTCTTTATTTTTAAGCTCAGGATAAATTGGCAATGATATAATTTCACTTGTCACTTTATCAGTAATTGGTAAGTAAGTATTTTTTTTAACAAAATTTTTCATTTTATGGCAAGGTTTTTTATAATGAATTCCAAGTAAAATTTTGTGTTGTTTAAAGTAATTAATTATTTTATCCCTTAATAATTTTGGAACCTTAATTACATATAAATGATATGTATGGTAAAAATCATTGTTAGATATTGGAAGTTTTAAGGGTAAATTTTTGAGCTTTTCATTGTAAGTAGTAGCTATTTTGTTTCTTAAATTATTATCTTTATTTATTGAATTAATTTTAAGATTTAGTATTGAGGCTTGAATTTCATCACATCTAGAATTAATTCCATTTATTAACGATACTCTATTTTTATCCCAGCCGTATTGTCTAACTTTTAAAAGATTTTGATAAAACTTTTTATTATTAGTAATAACAGCCCCAGCATCGCCAATTGCAGATAAATTTTTTGTTGGAAAAAAACTAAAACATCCAAAGTCTCCAAATGTACCTACTTTTTTACCTTTATAATTAGCTCCAAAAGCTTGGGCACAATCTTCAATTAAAAAAATTCTTTTTCTTTTACAGATTGATTTTATTTTCTCAATTTCACAAGGATTTCCATACAAATGGACAGCTATAATTACTTTAGTGTTCTTATTAATTTTTTTTTTCATATCGTCTAAATTGATATTCATTGTCTCGTAATCAATATCTACAAATCTATAATTATATTGCATCAACCTTAATGATGTTAGGGTTGCACTGGCAGTATGTGAAGGTACTAAAACTTCGTCATTTTTTTTTAAATTCAAACACATCAATGACATTATTAGTGAATCTGTTCCACTATTATTGGTTATTGCATACCTACAATTAAAATAATTCTTAAGTTTTTTTTCAAAACTTTTTACATTTTTACCTAAAATATAATTTCCACTAAGTATAACTTTTTTAATCACTTTCAAATAACTGTCTATATTTTTTATATTTTTATGCTTTGGTGATGAAAAATTAATCATAAATATTATTTTTAAATTGAATCAATTCCTTTATTAAAATTAAATTTTTGGTTCCGACATGTTAATTTTTTAAATTTAGTCTCCATTGCATGGGCATAATCCTCAATAATAAAAATTTTTTTTTTAACAAAAGAAATTATCTTATTAATCTTAGCTAGATTAACATAAATATAAACTGCTATATCATTTAATCTAAGTGTGTTATCCACTTTCCCAATCTATTAAATTTTTTTTCTTTAAGTTTAATCTCCTTTTCATGATTCCATGCAAACAGAACATAAATATCCGGAAAATTATTTTTAAACAAATCATAAGGTAATACGGGTATATGTTTACCAGGTGTATATTTCCAATGTTTGGTAGGAGTTGTATCTAAAATATAATCTATTAATTCAAAACCAACATCACAATAATTAAGTATTGTCGTACTCTTTGAAGTTGCACCATAACCAAAAATTTTTTTATTATTATTTTTTAATTTTATTAAATTAGACTTAAATCTTTTTTTTAATATTTCGCAATTTCTACTAAATTTTTTGTATGTTCTTATATCTTCAAAATTACTTTGATCTTCAAACTTTAATATTTTATTCAATCTATCTGATATCCTTGCATTTTTATTTTTTTTTACAACATAACGCATTGATCCACCATGGGTTTTTAGTGGTAAAGCGTCTATTAAAGTAAAATTAAATCTTTCAAATATTTTTTTTACTGCAGTTGCAGAAAAAATATAAATATGTTCATCATAAATTTGATCATAAGATGTTTTTGCTAACATTGATCCTAAATATGGATCTTCAAAAAATTAAATGACCACCATCTTTTAAAATCAAATTTATTCCATCAATAACACTTTTTAAGTTTGGAATATGACAAAACGCATTAGCAGCATATACAACATCCGTATTTTTGATTTTTTTAAAATATGATTTTGCAGTCTTGTAAGAAAAAAAACTATTAAAGCCCTTTGCACCTTTTTTTTTTGATAATTCATAAACATTTTTTGATGGTTCAAAACCATAGGCTACAATGTTATCCATTTTATTATTAAAATTTTTTAAAAAAATTCCATCATTACTACCAATTTCAACAATCTTATTTTTTTTATTTTTATTTAAATAATCATTTTTAATCAGCCAACTAGCAGTTTGTTGAAAATGGTAATCCATAAAGGTAGAGGTTCCTGAGATAAAAGCGTAATTGTCATGAAACATTTTTTTAACATTAGGATTTTCGGTAAGTTGGAATAATGATACGTTCTCGGAAAACGATACACCAAGATTGAAAAAATATTCTTTGTTAAAGTCATCCTCTTTAGCCAAAAAATTATTTGCAATAGGCATTTTGCCAAAACTATGGATAAAATTCATAGGTTTTTTTAATATTCTACAATGGTTTGTCATTAGATTAGATAAATTTAATTAATCTTTTAAAATTTTTTTTAAGATTATGCAATAATCTTTAATTTCTTTTTCAGTAATTATTAATGCGGAAGGTAAGCAAATACCCCTTTCCGAAATTGAGTATGAAATCTTATTAATTGATTTTTTATCTTTTTTACTAAAAGTTTTCATTGAGCTCAGTGGAAAGAAAAAAGGTCTGGTTGGTAATCCTTTACTATTTAATTTTTTTATAACAAAATCAGACTTCTTTTTATAACTTTCATCCCATACTATTGCTACAGACCAAGCACCATTTATTGATCCTTTTTTTATCTGGTTTAGCTGTATTAACTTTAATTCTTTGAGATACTTATTATAGGATTTTAAAATTTCTCCTTTTTTTTTTATAATTTTTTTGATTTTTTTGAATTGAGAATAGCCGAGACAACCTTGAATGTTAGATGGCATAAATTTTCCAAAAGAGTCATCACACCAATATGAATTTTTAAAGTTTCTTCCATTATCTCTATAAAATTTACACTTTTCATAAATCATCTTATCATCTGTTAATATCATGCCTCCTTCACCTGTAGTAATAGTTTTCGTTCTATGAAAACTAAAAAAAGATGCTTTGCCAAATTTACCTGCTTTAACATTATTTTGTGATGATCCAAGTGCTTCTGCAGCATCTTCTAATAATAAAATTTTATTTTTTTTACAAATTAATTCTAATTTTTTCATTTCTGGCATATTGCCATATAAATCTACTGCTATTATCGCCTTTGTTTTTTTAGTAATTAAATCTTCCACTTTTTTATGATCAATGCACCAATTTGTTTTGTCAACATCACAAAATATTGGTTTCGCATTCATCATTTTTATTGGTGAGGCAGTTGAAATCCACGTTATGTCGGGGACTATTACCTCATCATTTTTTTTTAAATTTATACTTTTTAGAACAATTTGGATTGCTGATGTGCAATTAGACGTCATCAAGCCATACTTTCTATTGTGATAAGAGGAAAAAATTTTTTCAAATTTTTCGACATAATAATATTTTTTTTTGCCATACCAGCCTATTTTCATCATTTTAGAAATTTCTTCGATATCAGAATTATCAATTAATGGTCCGGCTATTGAATATTTTTCTTTAGTAAAATTTATATTTTTTTCCATACAATAATTTTATTAGTTATCTTTTTTTTCAAGAATAAATTTAAAACCTTTTATTTTTATATATGGTAAATAATTTTTGTAACTAAATACTTTAATAGTTTTAAGTATTTTTTTTCTAGTCATTGTAGGTTTAATTTCTCTAAGAGTGTTTATATAATCCATTTTAATTGTTTTTTGGTTCCATTTTTGCTTTTTAAATTTAGTCATATTTCTTTTTATAAAATTTAAGTCAAAAGAATTTTTAGCAAATCTATTAAACAATAATATTTTTTGCTCATTAGATTTCTTTAATAGTTCCTCTATGGTTAAATTATTTTTTATCTTAAATTTATGAACATAAATTATCTCACCGTTATCTACATATTTATTAATGTGATGAACAGTGATACCACTAAATTTATCATTTTTTAACAAGGTCAATGCAATTCCACCAGAACCTGGGTATTTTGGGAGACTGTTATGAAAATTGATTGCCATTATTTTTGCTTTTTTTATAAGACTTTGAGGTAAAATAATTTTTGTTATGTAGGTGATGATATAATCAAAATTACCTAAATTTTTTAGGTTTACTTTTTCATTAATTATATTGTCAGTTAAAACTTTTTTTACTTTGAAATTGTTTTTTTCTAAAGATTTAATAGCTAAGCTAGAAAACTGACAATTTTTTTTACCAAAAAATAAACATTTTTTTTGTTTCATGATAAAATGTAAGATATATATTTAATCATTAGTTTACATACACAAAGTTCATATATTATTTAAAAAATGCAAGATCATATTAGTTATAACAAAAAAATATTCAATCTAACAATAAAAGATTTCAAAAAAGAGAAAAAACACAAACACGCTAGATATGATCATATCAGAGATCTTATAGCTATATTAATTGCAAGTAATAAAATTAAAAATATATATGATTTTGGTGGAAATTATCTTACATTTTTGGATTTAAAAAAAAAATTATATTTTAAAAATAAATTTAGCAAAAAATACATCATACATAACCCATTCTTATCAAAAAATGAGGAAAAAATTTTAAAACTAAATAAGATTAAGTTTACAAGGAATTTTAATGTTTTAGATCTAACAAAAATGGATCTTTTAATGTTTAATAGTGTTCTTCACTACATTGAGGACAGTAACGATTTTATAAAACAATATTTAAATTTTTTTTCAAATAATGTTAAATTTATTTTAATTACGGACACTAGATTTGCTTTGAAGAAAAAATTTAGTTTGCTAGACAAAAAACACAATCATATTATTTATTACAAAAGAAAAAACTACTTGATTAATATATTAAAAAAAAAATTTGAATTATTATTTGAGTCTTCATTAGAAAATACAAACCAAAAATATGAATTTAAAAATTTACTTTTTGCGAGTAACAAGAATTATTTTAAATCATGAAGAATAAAATCATTAAATGATTTTAGTTTTTTGTCTTTATTAGATCTAATTATTTTTTTTGAAATTTTTAATTTCAATCTTTTACTAAAAACATTGAAACCAGTATCAAGTTTTTTATAAAAATATTCATTATGATGATAAAGAATTAAATTTTCCTTATCCAAACAATGATATCCACCAGCAAAACCTTTGGGCAAATATAGTATTTTTTTGTTTTCGCTAGAAAGCAAAATTTTTTTATATTGACCAAATGTTTTTGATTTTTTTCTTACATCGAAAAAATAATAATGAACCTTACCTTTTATTACCGTAATAATTTGTTCTATAGGTTTGATTTTTTGAATATGAAATCCTCTAAAAACATTTTTTTTTGAAAAAGCTAAACTTGTTTGCAAACATTTAAAATTATCTTTAAATATCTTTTTAAAATTTTTTGTATTAAGCAATTCAGTAAAAAAGCCCCTGTTATCCTCATGTTTTAAAAGATCGTAAATACAAACTTTTTCAAAATATATCTTTTTATTCATTTTCTAATTTTATTAATCAAAATTTATATTTATGATTGAATTCTATTATTTTCAAATAGTTTTTAATTTCTTTTTTAACAATACCTCTTAAAGTTTTATCAATAACTAATAAATTTTTATATAAGAATTTGGCCTTAAAAAATTTTAAATAAAAATATTTTATTAAATAATAAATTTGTAATTTTATTAAAACATATTTAATTATGTATCTTAGATTATCTAACAAATTTTTCTTTTTCTCTTCCTCAACTATTCTTAAAAATTTATCGATTTCTAAATGATTATGGTGAAGGGTTTCAAATTCTTTTTTGAATTTTTGATTAGAGAACTTAACTGATTTTAAAATCATATTGTTTTCATCTTTAAAGTTTTTTGTTTTACTAACCATAGAAAATGGTCTTAATATCTCAAAATTTTTACTAGAGCTTAGATTCGTATTATCCATTTTAATATAATCTATCTGATTTATTCTAGCTATTTTGCCATTGTATATAACAGAGAGACAAAATATTAATTCTGTTATAAATAAGTTGAAAAAATTTTTTGAGCTTAAAATTTTAAAAGTTTTTAGCAAAGAATCTTTTCTGTGCAAACCGTTATAAAGAGATAAATGTTTTTTTTTATAGTATTCAATCAATCTCAAATCAGGAATATTTGATAAAATGGATTTTTTTCTTTTTTGACTTTCATTTCTAAGACTTAAAGCTAAAACTTTACCATTATTTCTTATTAATTCTCCCAGACAATTAATTCCTTTAGCACATGAAAATTCCTTATTCTTATTCAAGAACCTTGACGAATTTTTGATTTGATTGGTAAAAATATAATCATCATCTTCAGCTATAAATATGTATTTTGATTTTATTTGTTTTACAGATTTATAAAACTTTTTGTACATGTAATTGTAATTCTTATAATATTTAAATTTTTTATAAGTAATATCCAAATTTCTTTTTTTTAAATTAAGTTTATTTTTAATATTTTTTACATTTCCACCATCAGAGATAAAAATTTTAAAAGGAACATTGCTTTGTTCAGCATAATCCAACCATTTGTTTGTATAGTTAACTCTATTAAAAATTGTCAATAGAATTGTTACGTCAAAATTTTTTTTCATAGATATATATAAAACTTTTTAAAAATGGTTTAAATATTGATAATATGTTATTTTTTTAGATAAGTTAAATAATTCATTTAGAATTTACTATAAAAAGTTAAAATAGATTAAATAAATTTAATAGTATAACCCCAATAAAACTTGAACTATATAACTTTTGAAATAAAACTTAAAAGAATAAATATCAAAAATGATGATATAGTTATGCAGCATAGCGATTTAACAGATTTCATGCCAACTGTATCTTGGTATAAAAAATGTAATACTTTTAATAAATACTTAAATAAGTAAAGTAATTTTTATGAACAATAAATTTACAAAAATTGTAATATCAGGTGGTCTAGGACATATTGGTTCTTATATTTCGCAAAAACTATTAAAAACACAAAAAAAAATTCATTTAGTTATTATAGATCCTTTATATTCTCAAAGATATCCATCGTTGTTCAATTTAAATAATAATTCAAAAAATAAAGTTAGTTTTTATGATCAAGATATTAGAAATATGAAAGTTAGCAGTAGAATATTTTCTAATACAAAAGTTTTAATTCATTTAGCTGCGAAAACTGAGGCGGAGAATAGTTTTTCTAAAAAAAATGAGTATTTGCAAAATAATCTTGAAGGTACAAGAAAAGCTATTGAAATTACAAAAAAAACTGGTGCACTATTAATTTTTCCATCTTCAACGAGCGTGTATGGTTCTAAAATAAAAAATGATTTAATTTTTGAGAATGATAAAGAAAAGTTGCTTCCCCAGTCACCATATGCCGAAATCAAACTTAAGGAAGAAAACTTGATTAAAAAAAGTTTAAAGAACTATAATTATGTAATATTACGATTGGGAACTGTAATAGGAACTTCTACTGGAATGAGATTTCATACAGCTGTTAATAAATTTTCATACCAAGCGAGTCTAAACAAAAAAATAACTATTTGGAAAAACGCTTTTCTCCAAATAAGACCTTACGCAACATTAAAAGATATTTTTAATTCGATGTTAATTTTTATTAATCGTCACGAAAAAAAAACCAATGAAATTTATAATCTTGTAACCAAAAATTTAAGTGTAAAAGATATAGTCACCCTAATAAAAGCACAAAAAAAAGTTAGATTGACTTTTGTAAATAGCAAAATAATGAATGAAATGACCTATAAAATAAGTAATGAAAAATTAAGAAAAACTGGATTTGTTCCTCAGAAAAATTTAAGAAATGAAATAATAAAGACTCTTAATCTATTTAATTTTCATAATGAAAAAAATTAAGATAAATTGTTTTTATTAAATATATATTCTTTAAAGTCATATTTATAATTACACAACACCAACAACGAACTTGTCTTTTTTTTAAAATTAATTTCTACCCAATGCTTTTTGGGAATATATATAGATTGGTTCTTCTTTAAAATGAATTTTTTATGTTTTTTATTAAAAACAGAAATTTTTGCAAGTCCTTCAGTTAATACCATTATTTGATCACAAAATTTATGTGCATGAGAGCCTCTTTTGATTAATTTATTATTAGGAGTAATTATAAAAAATCTTTTTAAATTAAATTTTTTTAATTTTAGATTATTAAAAAAATAAATCTTTCCTTTATTTGTAGTTTTAATTCTTTTGTTTATTTTTATTGCTTTATTCATCAGATCATATTATAGAAAATTGATGAAATTACTAGTAACCGGAGGATTAGGATTTATAGGAATTAATTTTATAATGTTTGCCTTAAAAAAAGGTCATACTATAATTAATGTTGATAAAATAACATACGCATCCAATAAAGAAAAAAAATTTTTAAAAAATTTTAAAAAGTATAAATTTTGCAAAGTTGACATAACCAATCAAATAAAATTACAAAAAATAATTAAATCAAATTTACCAGATTTTATAATTAATTTTGCAGCTGAAACCCATGTAGATAGGTCAATTAAAGACCCAAAAAGTTTTATAAAGACTAATATAATGGGTGTTTATACAATTTTGGAATGTTGTAAGAAATTACTAAAATTAAAAAAAATAAAACTTATTCAGATCTCAACAGATGAAGTATATGGATCATTAAAATATACGGGATCTTTTAGTGAAGGCGATGTGTATAAACCAAATTCACCGTATTCAGCAAGCAAAGCTGCCGCTGATCAATTAGTTAGAGCATATAGAAAAACTTTTAATATACCTTCTATTATAGTTCATCCCTCAAACAATTTTGGTCCATTTCAAAATCCTGAAAAATTAATGCCCAAAACTATAATTAATTGTATAAAAAAAAAAGAAATACCTATTTACGGTAAAGGTCTTCAAATTAGAGATTGGTTATATGTAGAAGATACAGCAGAAGCTATTCATAAGGTGATATTAAAGGGTAAAATAGGATATAATTATAATATAAGTACTAAGAATGAAATGACGAATATTAAGTTAGTGAATAAAATTTGCAATTATTTTAGTAATAAAACGAATGTTTATAAATACAACTACAAAAAATTAATTAAATTTGTAAAAGATAGACCAGGACATGATTTTAGATATAGCTTGAATAATAAAAAACTTAGATTAATTGGGTGGAGATATAACAGAAATTTTGAAAAAAAATTATCTCAAACTATAAAATGGTATCTAAATAGAAAGATATGAAAGGTATTATCTTAGCAGGTGGAAATGGCACAAGGTTTAGACCAGCATCCCTTGGGGTCTCCAAACATTTACTTCAAGTTTATGATAAGCCAATGATTTACTATTCATTATCATTGTTATTTTTATCAAAAATTAAAGATATACTTTTAATTTGTAAATCTGAGGATTTAAAGGCCTACAAAAATCTGCTTGGAAATGGTAGTTATTTTGGCGTAAAAATTTCTTATGAGATTCAAGATAATCCTAATGGAATCGCTGAAGCATTAATTATAGGAGAAAAATTTATTGGAAGAAGTAACTTTTGTCTCATATTAGGAGACAACTTTTTCTTTGGTCATACAGTTCCAATAATTCTCCAAAAAGCATCAAAGAATATTTTAGGAGTTAATCTCTTAACATTTGAATCGAATACTCCACAAGAGTTTGGGGTAATTTATTTTGACAAAAATCAAAAACCTCTAAAAATAAAAGAAAAACCAAAAGATGGAAAGTCAAACTCAGTTATTCCAGGGATTTATTTTTATACACCTAAGGCTATAGAATATGCAAAAAAAATGAGAAAATCTGCCAGGGGCGAATTAGAGATTAGTGATTTAAATAAAGTAATTTTATCCAAAAATGAACTAAAAGTTTTTAAAATGGGTAGAGGAATTGCCTGGTTAGATATGGGTGATCCTGAAAGATTAAATGCTGCTAGCAATTTTGTAAGATCTGTTCAAATAAATCAAGGTTTTTTAATTTCTTGCTTAGAAGAAATTGCCTTAAATAATAAGTGGATTAAATCAAATGAATTAAAAAAAAATATAGATAAACTTAAACTTTCTACTAATTATTACAAATATATAAAAAAATTAATAAGTGATAAAAAGTTTAAATAAGATATTTTTCATAATTGGTGATAAAAAATTAAAATTTTTTATATTATCTTTAGGAAGTTTATTATCCTCATTGTTCGACATTATTGGTATAGGAATGGTTGGCCCGTTAGTGATATCTTTTTTAGATATTGAGTTATTAATTAATCTAGTCACTCAGCATACAAATATTGAGGCCTCATTTATAGAAAAATTTGACCATTCCAAAATTATTATATTTTTTTGTATAATCTTGCTTTTATCTTTTACTTTAAAATCTCTTATTTCTTTTCTCATAAATAGAGAAATTCTAAAAGCAGGATTTTTTATACAAAAAGAATTAAGGAATCGATTTATAAAAATTTTTCAAGATTTAAGTTATGAAGATTTTTTAAAAAAAAAGACTAGCGAGTTACTTCACGCAATAAATCATTTAACAATAGTTTTTTGTCAAAATACTATTGTAAAAATTTTTGTTTTATTTTCTGAATTTATTATTTTAATAACAGTAATAATTTTTTTATTTGCAATAAATATTAAAATTACCTTATTGATATTTTTAACATTATCTTCGATTTATCTTTTTTACTTTTTTTTTATCAGAAAAAAAATGACTTTATATGGCACTATTCTTGGTGAGGCAGATCAAAAATTCTTAGATTTTGGAAAAATTACAATGGATGGGTTTAAGGAAATCAGAATTCTTCAAAAGGATAAATATTTCTTTGATGAATATAAAAAAATAAATCAAACTTTTGCAGATATACATTTAAAATATGACACTAACTTAATTTTACCCAAATTCTTACTTGAATCTTCTATTATAATTGTAATCATGATATTAACAATTTCTATTGTAATGGTAAGTGGAAATTCTTCAAATTCTATTGCTCTAATTGGAATCTTTACAGTATCAGCAGCACGAATAATACCTGTAGTTTACAATATTTTTAATTCTGTAGGAACAATATTGGGGTCCATGTACTCTATTGATAAAATTTATAATTTGATAATTGTTAATCCTGTAATTGATAATGAATATAAAGACCCTGTTTCTGACCAAATAAACGTTTTTAACAAAATTGAATTTCAAAATGTAAGTTTTGGTTATACAAAAAAAAATATTCTTAATAATTTGAACCTTGAAATTAATAAGGGCCAAATTATTGGTTTAAGTGGTGATTCTGGCTCTGGAAAAACTACATTAATAAATTTAATGATTGGTTTTTTAAAACCACAAAAGGGTAAAATTTCAGTTAATGGGCTTGATATTCAAATAAACCCTAAAAGTTGGCAGTCTAAAATTTCTTATATTTCACAACAAAACTTTGTATATGGAGCTAGTATTTTGGAAAATATTACTCTTGAAAAGGATATTAATAAAATAGATTTTAAAAAATTTGAAATGTCACTTGCTTCAGCTCATTTAACTGATTTTGTAAATCAATTAAATCAAAAAGAAAAAACAATTATTTCGGATCAAGTTCTAAATATATCTGGCGGACAAAAACAAAGAATTGCAATTGCAAGATCTTTTTATTTCAATAGAAATTTTATTGTTTTAGATGAGAGCTTAAATGCTTTACAAGAAGACCTTCAAAAGCAAATTATTAATGAATTAAAAAAAAATAAAGATGATTTAACTATAATAATAAGTTCTCATAATAAAAAAAATTTAGATCTTTGTGATCGTGTATATGATTTAACTAAAGAAGTTATAATTGAATAAATAGATTTATAAAAAATCTTTTAAAAATTTTTTATAAAATGAAAAATCATAAATTTTTTGAAAAGATCTAATGATATTACTATTTTCAGGTATCAATATCAGTCTTTTTGGAAATTTTAAGTTATTTATTCTTGGATGATTAAACTTACTTGTTCTAAGCTTATTATTTGTTGGTTTAGATATAAACCCTTCCTCATTAATAAGAGTCTTATAGGGAAATATGCAATATTTTTTATTCAAGATATGATAAATTGTCCATTTAATAGCCCATGAATCTATCTTTTTTTTTAAAGTGTCTCT
>CACGET010000023.1 GCA_902572155.1 uncultured Pelagibacteraceae bacterium
TCTAATTCTATAACAGCAGCGGGTGCTTCTTTACATAAATATTCTATACTATCTTGGTCACCTAACCAGTCGGCACCTTTTACGGTATCATACATGTGCCATCTCCAATCATCTTCACCCATATTTCCTAAAGCAGCAGAAATTCCTCCTTGAGCTGCAGATGTATGGCTTCTTGTTGGAAATACTTTTGAAATACAGGCTGTTTTAAGACCAGCTTCACTCAATCCAACGGCAGCTCTTAAACCTGATCCACCAGCACCAAGTACAACAACGTCATATTCATGATCTATTATATTATACGAACTCATAAATTAAGATTAAAAATTAAAATAATTGTTAATAATGGAATTACTATAGCAGAAACAAATAATAGTCTATTTGCGACATTTTTGATTAAATGATCGCTAATATAGTCTTCAAAAACCTCACTTATACTTAAAGCAGAGAAAAAATAAGCAAATATAAGGAATAAACCAAATAAAAATTTGTTAATTGGGTTTATAAAAAAGTTTATCACATCAGAATATCCTTGGTCATAAATTTTTACAAAGTTTATAATAAACCAAACCATCAGTGGTATTAAAATTACAGAAGATAATTTAAGAAAAACCCATTTTTTAGTTACAGAATTCATATTAGAAAAAAAATTTACCTAACATATAAATTAATATTGTTATAATAAAGGAGCCAAAGATAACTACTAAACCGCTTATACGAGTTGTTTTTAGTTCATAACCGTAACCCATATCCATAATTAAATGTCTAATCTCACTTAAAATTTGAAAACTAAAAGACCAAGTTAGGCCTAATACAAAAAATTTAGCTAATATTGACTTAAAAAAAAACTCTATTAAATCATAATTTGTCTCTCCTAAGGTTAAAAAAGAAATCCATATACAAATTAGTGTAATTGCTACAATATTGATAATACCAGTTATTCTGTGAGAAATTGATACAAGAGACGAAATATGCCATCTATAAATTTGTATATGAGGAGATAAGGGACTTTTATTTTCCATAAAAATTATTTTTAATTAATGTTTCTGCAATTTCAACTGCATTTAGAGCTGCACCCCTCAAAAGATTGTCTGAGACAATCCACAAATTAATACCATTTTCAATTGTTTTATCTCTTCTTATTCTTGATATAAAAGTTTTTTCACTACCTTCCGCTTCAAGGGGAGTGATATAACCTCCATCTGATCTCTCATCAATAACTTTACATCCCTCAAAACTATTTAGGGCTTCTCTCGCTTTCTCAATTGAAAAATTTTTTTCAAATTCTATGTTTACTGACTCCGAGTGGGAGACTAGAACAGGTAATCTCACACATGTTGCTGTCAATTCTATATTGTTATCTAAAATTTTTTTTGTTTCATTGGTCATTTTTAATTCTTCTTTTGTGTATCCTTCATCAGTAAATGCATCGATATGTGGAATAGCATTAAATGCTATTTGTTTTGTAAAATTTTTCGACTGAATCGTTTTTTTTTGTAAAACTAATTTAGTTTGCTCTATTAATTCATCCATGGGAGCTTTACCTCCACCTGAAACTGATTGATAGGTTGAAACAACTATTCTTTTAATTATAAAAAGATCGTGCAGTGGTTTTAGCGCTATAACTAATTGAGCTGTTGAACAATTTGGATTTGCTATAATGTTTTTCTTTATATTATTTAAATGATTTGAATTCACTTGAGGTACAATTAATGGTACATCAGGGTCCATTCTATAAAAACTAGAATTATCAATAACTATTGAATCTCTGGCTGCTTTTTCAGCAAATATTTCTGAAATTTTTCCTCCGGCTGCAAAAAAAGTAATTTTAACTTTAGAAAAATCAAAAGTTTCCAGGTTTAGAACTTCGTATTCTTTTCCTTTAAAATTTATTTTCGATCCTTCACTCTTAGATGAGGCTAATAAAAATATGTTTTCGACTGACAGCTCTTTTTTTTCAAGAACTTCCAAAATTTTCCTACCAACATTTCCAGTGGCTCCAACAATAGCTATATTCATGGTGTAACTAAACTTTTATACTAAATGAAGGGCAAATCGCAAACAGTTCCTACATAGATTTTTTCATTTATCTCAATTTTAAATGGATGATCTAAGTTCCAGTAGGGTTTATTAATCATAGCTATACCAATAACTTTTTTAAAAGTTGGCGAATAAGCTGCGGATCTTACAAAACCAACAATATCATTGTTGTCGTCAAACAATGTTTTTTCACAATACATATCTATATCTGTGTGATCAATTTTAACTCCCATCAATTTTCTAGTTATTCCTTTGTCTCTAATTTGTTTTAATCTCTCTTTACCTAAAAATTTTGCGTCACTTTCTAAATTCATATATTTTTCAAAATTTGCTTCTAAAGGGTTATCTCTATTATCAAAATCATTACCATATGAAAGAAGTGCTCCCTCAATTCTTTCTATCAAATTTGGACAACCAGGTTTAACATTAAATTCTTTTCCTACTTCAAACAAATGATCATATAAATCTTGTCCTGACTCAGAATTTTCAACATAAATTTCAAAACCACCTTGTTTCGACCATCCTGATCTTGCAATGAAATGTTTGACACCCTTAAAGTCGAAGTAATCAAAGTTAAAGAATTTTAATTCTGATATCTTTTCTCCAAAAACCTTTACCATTAATTTATCAGCTAAAGGCCCTTGTACAGCTAAAATATTAACATTTGGTTCTTTTATTTTAACTTCAAAATTATTGCCTGCCGCAAGTCCTTTGGCAAAAAAAATTACATCAGAGTCGGCTATCGATAACCACCATCTATCTTCTGCTAATTTATTTATGATTGGATCATTAACTAAATTACCATGATCGTCAATCAAAGGAGCATAATAACATTTTCCAACTTTTGATTTTGTTAAATCTCTACAAGTCATTAACTGAACTAGTTCGGCAGAGTCTTTTCCAGAAATTTCCACCTGTCTTTCAGCTGCTACATCCCATACTTGAACAAACTCTTTTAAATGATGGTAGTCAGCCTCAAGCGAAACAAATGAGGCAGGTAACAACATATGATTATAAACTGTATAAGCACTCACACCCTGATTTTCAATTCTATCAGTATATGGTGTGCTTCTTAATCTTCTAGATTTAGATATTGGAAAATTTTTCATTTTTTAAATTTGAAACTTTGTATCTGATTCAAACATGTTTTCAATGATAATTATATAGCTTATCAATTTAAAGGGCTTCCATTTTTCTGGGAACTAATTAAAATTTTTTCTTAGCTCAAACTTTTGAATTTTACCTGTTGATGTTTTGGGTAATTCACAGAATACCACCTGTTTTGGAACTTTAAAATTAGCAAGAGTTTCTTTACAAAAATCTATTAAATCTTTCTCACTCACAGGCTTATCCTTAACCATTTCTATAAATGCACAAGGAACCTCTCCCCATTTGTCATCAGGTTTTGCGACTACAGCTGCTATAGAGACTGAAGGATGCTTAGACAGCGTATTTTCTATCTCTATTGAAGATATATTTTCACCCCCAGAAATAATAATGTCTTTAGATCGATCTTGTATCTTAACATAGCCATCTGGGTGCATTACAGCTAGGTCTCCAGTATGAAACCAGCCACCATCCATTGCTTTATCTGTAGCTGATTTATCCTTAAAATACCCTTTCATAACCACATTCCCTCTAATCATGATTTCACCAATTGTTTTTCCGTCTGCAGGAACTTCTTTCATTGTTTCAGGATCCATAATAGTTACACCTTCTGTATTTGGGTACCTAACACCCTGTCTTGCTTTTATTTCATTTTGTTTTTCCTCATCAAAATCATTCCATCCATCATTCCAAGCACATTGAGTAACATGCCCATAGGTTTCTGTTAATCCATAAACATGCATCACTTCAAAACCAAGATCTTTCATTTTTTTAAAAATTATGCTTGGTGGAGGTGCTCCTGCAGTTAAAACATAAACTTTATGTTTTAATTTTTTTCGTTCATTTTCTGGTGCTCCAGTAATCATGTTTAATACAATAGGCGCTCCCCCAAAATGAGTTACATTATATTTATCAATTAATTCAAAAATTTTTTTTACATCAATATTTCTAAGACATATTGTTCGTCCATTTAACATTGGAACAGTCCATGGATAACACCATCCATTACAGTGAAACATAGGAACAATAGTTAAAAAATTTAATCTATTAGGCATATCCCATGCTACTGCACTTCCTGTGGACATTAGATAAGATCCTCTATGATGATAAACAACACCTTTTGGATTTCCAGTTGTTCCTGAAGTATAACTTAATGATATTGCTTGCCATTCATCTTCTGGCATTTTCCAATTATAATTTTCATCACCAGTATTTAAAAAGTCTTCATACTCCAGATTACCTATTTTTTCTAATTTTGACTGATCTGCGTGTTTGTCATGAATATCTATAATCATAATTTCTTTGTCTAGAGTTTTTAGTGCTTTTTTAACTTCAGTGTGAAGTTGTCTATCAACTACAAGCACCTTAGCATCACTATGATTTAAAATATAAGAGATAGTGTTTGCATCTAATCTGATATTTATTGTATTTAAAACAGCTCCTGTCATAGGAACTGAGTAGTGAGCTTCAAATATTTCTGGAGTATTAAAAGCTAAAAATGAAACAGTATCACCTTTTTTAATACCATTTTTTTCTAATGCACTAGCAAATTTAATTGCTCTTTTATAAACTTCAGTCCAAGTGTATTTTCTATCCTCATAGACTATTGCTTCATAATTGGGATAAATATCTTTAGCTCTTTGTAAAAAAGACAATGGAGTAAGTGGGACATAATTTGCTTTATTTTTATCTAAATTTTCATCATATGGACTCATGATTAATTGAATTTAAAATTCATTATATTTGAACTTCCAGATATAGCAGATTTATAATGATATTCTGATCTTGGTAAAACTTTATCAAAATAAAATTTTGCAGTATTTATTTTATCCTCGTAAAAATCTTTATTACTATCATATTCTTTATAGCTTACCTCAAGGACTTTAATCCATGAGAAGGCTAAAGATATATAACCAAGGGTTTTTAAATAATCATTTGCAGCAGCGCTTACATCATCTTTCCCTTCTTTACTCTTTTCTGTGATCCAGCTATTAAATTTTGATAAAATAGCTAAATAATAGTCCAATTGTTTTGAAAAAATTTGCACTTTTTCACTTTTGTTAGCACATTCAGTTTTAATCATTTCCATAAAATTATTAATAATATTTCCATTTTTATTTGATAGTTTTCTAAATACTAAATCTGCAGCTTGAACAGAATTTGTGCCCTCATAAATTGGTGTTATTCGGTTATCTCGATATAATTGTTCAATTCCTTGATCTTTTGTAAATCCATATCCACCGTGAATTTGCATAGCATCACTTGTAATTTCCATTGCTAAATCAGTAAACAATGATTTTACAACCGGTGTCATTAATGAAACATAATCTGAAGCTTCTTGTTTAATTGTTTCATCAGGATGATAAAGGCTTACCTCAGTTTGTTGAGAAAGCCAAAAGCATAGTGCTCTTTCACCTTCAACTATTGATTTCATGTTTAATAAAGATCTTCTAATATCAGCATGCTCAATAATAAAATCTGCTCCATTTGTAGATTTAGTATTATTTGTTTTTCCTTGTTTTCTCTCTTTGGCATAAGAAAGAGAGTTTTGATAAGCTATTTCTGATAATCCCAATCCTTGAATTCCAACAAGAATTCTCTCTAAATTCATCATTGTAAACATCTGACTTAATCCTTTATTTTTTGGACCTATCATATAGCCAACAGCATCATCAAAATTTAAAACGCAAGTTGCTGAACCTTTTATACCCATTTTGCTCTCTACTGATCCTGTCGATACGCCATTCCTAGGTCCAATTGATCCATCATCTTTAACTATGAATTTAGGCACTAGAAATAAACTTATACCTTTGGTTCCTGAAGGTGAGTCAGTTGATCTAGCAATCACCAAATGAATGATATTTTCTGTAAGATCATGATCACCTGAAGTTATAAAAATTTTTTGTCCGCTAATTTTATGAGTTCCATCTAATTGCTCTACAGCTTTTGTTTTTAACAGACCTAAGTCTGTTCCACAAACAGGTTCTGTTAAGCACATTGTGCCACTCCACTTACCCTCAACCATTTTAGGTAAATATTTTTCTTTCATTTCATCTGTTGCATGATGTGAAATACAATTATAAGCACCTATAGTGAGTTCACTATAAAGCTTAAAAGAAAGACAAGTAGCTGAAAGCATTTCGTCAAAAAAAGCACTAACTGTTTTTGGCATTCCTTGACCTCCATACTTTGGATCACAAGATAACGATACCCATCCATCTTCTATATATTTATTATAGGCTTCCTTATATCCTGGAGGTGTTCTCACAATACCATTTTCTAATTTAGCCGGATTTTCATCGCCAGCTATAGCCAAAGGTAATATAAGATTTTGATTTATTTTTGCAGCTTCATCTAAAATATCCTTAACCAATTCAGAATTAACTTCGCTGTATTTTTCTAACTCATTATAATTTTTATTGTCTCTTAATTTATCAAAGAGAAACATCATATCTTCGACTGGTGCTGTGTAATTTGGCATTCCGGAACTTTAGAATAATTATATAATTATTGCAATTTTGAAATTATCGCACTTCCCATTTCTGTAGTTGACACCTCTTTCATGCCTTTTGATATGATATCCCTAGTTCTTAATCCTTCGTTTAATACTTCCTGAACTGCTTTTTCAAGTGCATCTGCCTCATTATCTAGGTCTAGTGAATATCTTAATGCCATTGCAAAGCTTAAAATAGAGGCAATTGGGTTTGCTATTCCTTTACCTGCAATATCTGGAGCGGAACCGTGAATAGGCTCATACATTGATCTCATTTCTCCATCTTTATTTTTAGCTCCTAAAGAAGCTGATGGTAAAAGTCCTAATGATCCAGTCAACATCGAAGCTTGATCAGATAACATATCACCAAATAAATTATCGGTTACAATTACATCAAATTGTTTTGGATTTCTTAATAATTGCATGGAACAATTGTCAGCTAACATATGGCTTAACTCTACATCTTTATATTCTTTATCGTGAAGTTCCTGAACCTCTTCCTTCCAAAGTTGTCCAGCTTCCATTACATTTGATTTTTCACATGAGGTAACTTTGTTTGATCTTTTTTTAGCTAAATCGAATGCTATTCTGGCAACTCTTGTTATCTCACTTGATGTATAAGTATGAGTATTAATTCCTTTTCTTTCACCATTCTCAATTGGCTTAATGCCTCTTGGTTCACCAAAATAAATTCCACCTGTCAGCTCTCTTACAATCATAATATCTAAACCTGAAACAATTTCAGGCTTCAAAGTTGAAGCATCCACCAATTGTTCAAAACAAATTGCAGGTCTTAGGTTCGCAAACAATTTTAATTCTTTTCTCAATTTTAATAATGCTCTTTCTGGTTTTTTAGAAAAATCTAAATCATCCCATTTTGGACCACCAACAGCACCTAACATAACAACTTCACTTTCTAAAGCTTTATAAAACACTTCATCAGTAATAGGTGAACCATGTTTATCATAAGAACATCCACCAGCAAGATCTTCGTCAATTTCAAAGTCTAAAGACTTTTTTTCATTAAACCAATTAATAATTTTTTTTACTTCACCTGTTACCTCTGGACCAATACCGTCACCTGGTAGTAATAAGATTTTTCTCTTCTTTACTTTAATCATGAAATATCCATGGTTTTTTATTTTTTAAATCATTTTCAAAATTTTCAATTTTATCAGATTTGTTTAACGAAAGAGCAATATCGTCTAATCCCTCTAATAAACATTTTTTTTTAAACGGATCTATATTGAATTTAATTTCATTATTTCCAAAAATTATCTTTTCATCAATAAGATTAATTGAAATTTCATCTTTTCTGTTTGCATATTCCGATAGTTCTTTAATTTTTTCCTCTTCAAGAATTATTGGCAAAATACCATTTTTGAAACAGTTACTATAAAATATATCAGCATAACTTGAACTAATAACACAAGTAATTCCAAAATCTAATAAAGCCCAAGGAGCGTGCTCTCTAGAGGATCCACATCCAAAATTTTTTCCTGCAATTAAAATCTTAGATTTATTATAAGGATTTTGATTTAATATAAAGTCATTAATTTCATTTCCATCATCATCATATCTCATCTCAAAAAATAAATTTTTCCCTAGCCCTGTTCTTTTAATGGTTTTCAAAAATTGTTTTGGAATTATCATATCCGTATCAATATTTACTATTGGTAAATATGCAGGAATGCTGGTTAATTTATTAAATTTTTGCATTTAGTTTTGATACTTTCTAACGTCATCTAAATTACCTGAAATTGCAGCTGCTGCAGCCATGCCGGGACTTACTAAATGAGTTCTGCCACCTCTGCCTTGTCTTCCTTCAAAATTTCTATTCGATGTAGATGCGCATCTTTCCTCGGGCTTTAATTTATCAGCATTCATTGCAAGACACATTGAACAACCTGGTTCTCGCCATTCAAAACCTGAGTTAATAAATATCTTATCTAAACCCTCTTGCTCTGCTTGCTCTTTTACTAATCCAGATCCAGGCACAACCATTGCATTAACATGGGATGATATCTTTTTATCCTTTAGAATTTTTGCAGCTTCTCTTAAATCCTCAATTCTTCCATTGGTACAACTTCCAATAAATACTTTATCTATTCTGATATCAGTTGCTGACATATCAGGTTTTAAGCCCATATATTTAAGTGCTCTTTCAATAGAATTTTTTCTATCTTCATCTTTTTCTCTATGAGGATTTGGAACTTTATCATCTATCGTAATTACATCTTGAGGTGAGGTTCCCCAAGTTATCATTGGTAAAATATCAGCAGCATTCAAATTAATTTCTTTATCAAAACTTGCATCACGATCTGTCTTCAAAGTATTCCAATAATTAACTGCCTTATCCCATTCTTCTCCTTTAGGAGACATTGGTTTGTGCTTTAAATAATCAAATATTTTTTTATCTGGTGCAATTAAGCCTGCTCTGGCTCCACCTTCAATTGTCATATTACAAATAGTCATTCTTTGCTCTACACTCAAAGACTCTATTAAATTTCCAGCATACTCAATGACACAACCTGTTCCACCAGCAGTTCCTATTTTTCCTATTATTTGAAGAATTACATCTTTAGAAGTTACTCCTACAGGAAGTCTGCCATTTACATTTATTCTAAAATTTTTTGCTTTTTTTTGAACTAAAGTCTGTGTTGCTAAAACATGCTCAACCTCTGAAGTCCCTATGCCAAACGCCAAAGCTCCAAATGCTCCATGAGTTGCGGTATGACTGTCCCCACAAACAATTACAGTTCCGGGTTGAGTAAATCCTTGCTCAGGTCCAATTATGTGAACAATACCCTGTCTCTTATCATTCATACCAAATAATTTAATTCCAAATTCTTCACAATTAGATTCTAAGGTATCTACTTGGATTTTAGATTCTTTATCAGATATGCCTTTAGTTCTGTCAGTAGTAGGAACATTATGATCAGCAACAGCTAATGTTAATTTTGGATGTCTTACTTTTCTATCTGAGTTTCTTAATCCTTCAAATGCTTGTGGACTTGTTACTTCGTGAACTAGATGTCTATCTACAAATAGTAATGCTGTTCCATCCTCTTGTAGATCTACTAAATGATCATTCCAGATTTTATCGTAAAGAGTAGTGGACATTCAAAAAAAAATTATTTTTTTTCTGAAGGGCTTTCTGATTTTTGTTCTTCTTTAACAGTTTCTTCTACAGTTGCCGCTTCTTTTTTAATATCTTCAGGTGATGTTACTGCCTCTGCTTGAGAAGCCTTGTCTTTCGACGCTTCTACCGATGGAACTACATTTTCTTCATTTACTGTTTCTGGCTTTACATTAACATCTATTCCAATTTTTTTTCTTATTTTCTCTGCAATTCTTGCTGATTTACCAGTTCTATCTCTAAGGTAATATAACTTTGCTCTTCTGACTTTACCTGATCTAATTACTTTAATTGAGTCGATTAATGTTCCATAAAGAGGAAATGTTCTTTCAACTCCTTCTCCAAAAGAAATCTTTCGAACTGTAAAAGATGAATTTAAATCTCTACTCTTTTTTGCAATGCAAACACCTTCGAAATATTGAATTCTTTCTTTTTTTCCTTCAGTTATTCTAACACCAACCTTAACTACGTCCCCAGGGAAAAATTCTGGTAGTTTCTTTTCAGAAAGTATTTTTTTTATATTGTGTTGGTTTATTTCTTCAATTGTTTTCATGTTTGTATATATCAAATTAACTTTTATTATATTTTTGCCATAAATCTGGTCTTCGGTCGCGTGTTATAGCCTCAGATTGAGATAAACGCCAGTGTTTAATTTTATTGTGATCTCCCGATAATAACACCTCTGGGACTGATTTTTCTTCCCAAATTTGAGGTTTTGTATATTGAGGATACTCCAATAAGCCATTTTCAAAACTTTCTTCCTTTTTTGAATATTCATTTCCTAAAACTCCAGGCAAAAGTCTCAATACGCTATCTATGATAACAAAAGATGCTGTTTCACCTCCTGATAAAACATAATCTCCAATACTAACTTCTTCGATATTTCTTGTAGATAAAATTCTTTCGTCAACTCCTTCGAAGTGTCCACAAACTAAAGATACTGATTTTTGTTTTGACAGCTCTTGAGCATAATATTGGTCAAATTTTTTACCTTTAGGTGATAAGTAAATAATCTTTTCTCCTTTAATCTTATTTTTGTCCAAAGATTTTGCGAGAACATCAGCTTTTATAAGCATGCCTGATCCACCTCCATAGGGAGTGTCATCAACTGTTTTATGTTTATCTTCTGCTGCATCTCGAATATTTATAACTTTTAAATTCCATAAATTTTTTTCTAAAGCTTTTCCATATAAGCCTTTGGATAAAGGCCCAGGATAAAATTCTGGATAAAGTGTAAAAACTTGAGCTTGCCACATAAATTATATCTAAATTATTTTTTTTCCTCTGCTGGTGCTGCTTCTGCTTTAGGAGCTTCATCACCATCTTTTTTTCTATCTTTTTTTGGAACTGCTTTTTTTGGATTATTTCCATTTGCAGGCATTTCCATTAATTCATTTTCTCCTAAAATTCTCGCAACTCTAGTAGTTGGTTGAGCACCTTGGCCTAACCAATATTTAATTCTTTCAGCTTCAAGACCAACTCTTTCTTTTTTGTCCTTAGGTAAAAGAGGATTAAAAAATCCAACCTTTTCAATAAATCTTCCGTCTCTTGCAAAACGGCTATCTGCAACAACTACTTTGTATACTGGACGCTTTTTTGTTCCACCTCTTGATAGTCTTAATTTTAACATTTGTTCTCCTTTAATTATTTCAATTGATTTAACAGCTCTGGCGGTATTCCTTTGTCAGACATACCTTTCAGATTTCCTTTTGACATCTTTTTCATCATTTCAGACATCATTTTAAATTGCTTAAGCAATTTATTGATAGTGGCTGGATCTGTGCCAGAGCCATTAGCAATTCTTTTTTTTCTAGAACCATCAATAATTTTTGGGTTCTCTCTCTCTTTTTTAGTCATTGATAAAATGATTGCTTCATTTTTAGTAATAACGCTTTCATCAATTCCAGCTGAGTCCATTTGGGATTTCATTTTTGAAACTCCAGGCATAAAAGACATTATCCCCTCAATTCCACCCATTTTTTTCATTTGTCTTAATTGGGTTAAGTAATCCTGCATTGAAAATTGACCTTTCTTTAAATTTTCTTCTGCTTTTTTAATATTTTCCTCACCTAAATCTTGAGCAGCTTTTTCTACGAGAGATACGATGTCCCCCATTCCAAGAATTCTATTTGCTATTCTATCGGGATGAAAAACTTCAAGATTATCAATCTTTTCACCTACACCTAAAAATTTAATTGGCACATTTGAAACGTATTTCATACTAACAGCCGCACCACCTCTAGCGTCACCATCTGCTCTAGTAAGAATTATACCAGAAAGATTTACAGTATTTTTAAATTCTTTTGCAACTGATGCTGCTACTTGGCCTGTTAAAGAATCTGCAACCAAAAAAGTTTCCGTAGGATTTATTACACTTTCTATTTGCTTAATTTCACTCATCATTTGTAAATCAATTTGGGTTCTACCTGCTGTATCAAAAAGAATAATTTCTGCTCCATTGAGATTTGCTGCACTAATAGCTCTTCTACAAATATCTGTTGGTTGTTGACCCTCAATTATTGGAAGTGTTAAAATATTATTTTGCTCACCTAAAGATCTAAGTTGCTCTTGAGCGGCTGGTCTATATATATCCAGACTTACCATCATTACTTTTTTCTTTTTATTAATTTCTAAGTGTTTTGCTAATTTTGCTGTGGTAGTTGTTTTTCCTGATCCCTGAAGTCCTACAAGCATCATGGGTACTGGAGGAACAGCATTAAGACTTACGTCATTATTAGTTTCACCCAATAAGTTAACTAATTCATCATATACAATTTTAACAACCATATCTCCTGGAGAAGTTGATCTAATTATTTCTTGTCCAAGAGCTTTTGGTTTTACTTTTTCTATAAAATCTTTAGCAACATCAAGAGATACGTCAGCTTCTAATAAAGCTTGCCTAATCCCTCTTAAACCTTCATCTACTTGAGCTTCATCAAGTGAGGGTGCTTTTTTTAAAGAAGAAAAGATTTCTTCAAATTTATTTGTTAAATTTTCAAACATATTTATTACACACAGCAGTAATCGCACTAGTGGGCGAACCCTCGCTGACTAGTGTCGATATCTTTGTTACCAAAGACACCGCAAATTTAATGTTTTTGCGGAAACTGCAACAACCTATAATAGAGGTTCAAAAAGTCAATAAATAAGTTAAATATCTATTAATGGATATAAAAGCTTTTAAAATGGATGGTTTAGGTAATGATTTTGTAATTATTGATCAAAGAAATCAAAATCTAAATTTAAATAAAGATCAAATTATAAAAATATGTGATCGCAACTTTATTGGATGTGATCAACTAATTTTAATCAAAAAAAGTGAAAAAAAGGATGCTGAACTTGAATTTTATAATTCTGATGGAAGTATTTCTGGTGCTTGTGGAAATGGTACTAGATGTGTTGCTGACTTATTGTCAAAAGAAAATGATAACAAAGAAATTATACTTTGGACATCTTCCGGACCACTTAAGTCAAAAATTTTAGATGATAATTTGGTGGAAACTGAAATTGGTATTCCAAAAACTAATTGGTATGAAATTCCATTAAGCAAAGATTTAGATACCAAAAACTTAGGCCTTAAAATTGTTAATAAAAATAGTATTACACATATCGGTGGTACCTCAATAAATGTTGGGAATCCCCATGTCATATTTTTTGTAGATGATATTGAGGATTATGATTTAGAAAAAATTGGACCAGAAATAGAAAACCATAAATATTTTCCAGAAAAATGTAATGTTACTCTTGCAAAAATTATTAATAAAAACTTAATCAAAGTGAAGGTTTGGGAGCGAGGGGCAGGACTAACAAAAGCTTGTGGGACAGCAGCATGTGCAACTGCTATAGCTGGAAATATTAATAAGTTAACAGATAAAAAAATAGATATTGAATTTTCATTAGGAAAGCTATCAATTATAATTGATGAAAATAATAGTATACACATGAGAGGGCCAGTCTCAGATATTAAAAATATTGAGATTAAAATTTAATGGGAATATTTGATAAATTTAAATCTGGTTTTAAAAAAAGTGCATCAGCTTTTACAAATGGTTTAAGAGATATAGTTGTAAAAAAAGAGATTGATGACAAAACTTTAGATAAGATTGAAGAATATTTAATTCATTCTGATGTTGGTATTGTTGCTGCTTCAGAAATTAAAGAAATAATTTCAGATAGTAAAATTGATCCAAAAAAAGATACTACTGAAGAAATAAATGCGATTTTACAGAGATATATAATTTTTTTAATGAAGCCTCTTGAAAATAATAATTTTTTTAAAAAAAAGGAAAAAATCAATATAACCTTAGTTTCAGGTGTTAATGGAGTCGGAAAAACAACTACAATTGGTAAAATTAGTAAAATATTAAAATCGAATGGTAATAGAGTTATGCTTGCAGCATCAGATACATTTAGGGCAGCAGCTATTGAACAATTAGAGAGCTGGGCAAATAAGGTTGATGTTAAAATAACAAAATCCTCGCAAGGTGTAGATCCTGCATCTGTTGCTTACAAGGCTATTGAGGACGCAATGACTAACAATTTTAATCAAGTTTTAATTGATACTGCAGGAAGGTTGCAAAATAAAAAAAATTTAATGGAGGAGTATAAAAAAATTGCAAATGTAACAAAAAAAGCTGACCCTGAAGCACCTCATGATGTAATATTGGTTTTAGATGCTACATCGGGTCAGAACGTAATTAATCAAGTTGAAGAATTTAATAAGATTATTTCAATTACAGGACTTGTAATGACCAAGTTAGATGGTACTGCTAAAGGAGGAATTCTTTTAGCTGTTGCTAAAAAATACAGTCTTCCAATTATCGCTTTGGGTTTAGGAGAAAAAGAAGATGATCTACAAATTTTTGATGCAGAAAAATTTGCTAAAGCTTTTACTCAAATTAATTGATTAAAGTACTTGATATTAACGGTTTATAAAAACTACATTTATAATTCTCATTAAAATTATCATGCCCACAATTCTTAGCGATAGATGAGATTATAAAATCAAATTTTCCATTTTTTGGATAAAGTTCTAATTTTTTTTTATCTATATCGAACTTAAAATTGGCATTTAAACTTTTAACAGCACTAATCATTATCAGTGTTTTATTATCCTTTAAAAGGTAATAAGCAAAATCATCGGGGAATACAGGAAAATTATATTCTTCAAGAAAATACTTTGCTTTAATTGGAAACCATTCATAAGAAATTAAAGGGGAAGAGCTTTTAGTTTCATAATCATATATATAAAGATCTTTAGGAAAATCATTTATATAATTACTGTCTTCTCCTTTCGCTAAAATCGCTTTTTTTCTAGTTTTAAAGTACAGAGCAAAATCTTGATTATGTGAATTCATTTGATCAATGTGAAATAAATCATCAATAATAGATCTATTATCTTGAGCAAATACAAAATTTTTGAATGAAGATAAGATAACTATTAATAAAAGTATTTTTTTCACTTCTAATTATTTGAAAAAGATTTTGTATTATATTTGTTTAGAATGTGGCTTAATTTAAACTTTTTATGAATGTTTTTAGTACAAATATAAGTTTTTCATCATACTCCATCATATGATCATCAAATTTTGTAAAATAAGAGTACTTAGGTTGATTGGCCATTTCATAAATTTTTTTACCCATCCAAAAAGGAACAATTTGATCAGCCTCTCCATGCATCACTAAAAGAGGAATATTAATATTTGAAATCTTTTTATCATTTTTATACTTATCTTTTAACAAGAGACCCACGGGTATATATGGATAGAAATTTTTTGCTGCCTCAATCATTGATGTAAATGGTGTTTCTAATATTAGTCCTGCAAATTTATTATTCTGTGAAAGTTCAGTTGCAATACCTGTTCCAAGTGACTCTCCATAAATAATAATATCTTCTTCAAGTAAACCTAGTTTTTTAAGCCATAAAATTGCACTTTTGCCATCTTCATAAAGTCCTTTCTCTGAAGGTTTACCATTATTCCCACTAAATCCCCTCCAAGCAATTATTAAAAAATTTACATCCATCTCCTTAAAATAATTTAATTTGTAAATTCTATTTTCAAGTTTTCCAGCATTTCCATGGAAATAAACTATTGTTTTAAAATTTTTAAGATCTTTTTTATGAAACCATCCTAATAAATCTATATTATCAGATGTTGTAATTTTTACTTTTTCAATTTCAACTTCTAACTTATCTCCATAGTAATTATTTTCATCAGGGTGGTACATTAAGCTTCTTTGAAATATAAACAGTATGAGTAACACTGAACCATAAATAACTAATATTCCAATGACTGCTTCCAAGAAAAAGTTCCTACGTTTTATTTTCATTTTTTTTTGCTAAATATACGCCAAAAAATACTAAAGTTGTTCCTATGTAATGATAAAATTCTAATTGTTCATTAAACAGTAAAAAACCATAAATTGCAGCATAGACTGTAAAAATATAAAGAGTAAAGCCAGTCAAAGATGCCCCTAGCTTCTCTTGAACTTTGGCATAAAGAACAAATGCTATAATACCTGGAGATATTGCTGCAAAAATTACCCAAGAGAAAAATTCTAAGGTGAATTCGGTTTTTTGAAACATAAATTCCTCAATAATATAAAACGGAAATAGACTTAATGCCCCAAAGAAAGCAATTAAAACAAATCTTTGAAATATTGGAAGTCTAGTTTTCCAATAAAATAAATATATAGAATACAAAGCCCATCCTACAGCTGCTGCTAACATCCATAAATCACCAATTGTAAATTTTAGATTTATCAATAAATCAAAATTACCCTTTATAATAATTGCAAATACTCCTGTTAAACAGGAAACTAAGCCTATTATTTTAATAGAATTAATTTTTTCTCCAAAAAAAATACTTGAAATCAAAATAATAAAAATTGGAGATGAAGTATAAATAATTCCCATATTAGTAACTGTAGTTGTTTCTCCAGCTAAAAAAGGGAATGCACCGCAAACACCACAACCCATAGCACCTAAAAAGAATAATTTTTTATACTCTTTAATAATGATTTTATAATTTTTTTTTAAAGATA
>CACGET010000024.1 GCA_902572155.1 uncultured Pelagibacteraceae bacterium
AATAATATTTGATGGATCTTTATGAATATCCAAATCACCTAAAATTACTGAGCCACTAGATACTTTGCCAGGAGCATCTATTAGATTAATAATTGCGTTTCCAACTGTGCTTTTTCCAGAGCCAGATTCGCCTACTAAACCTAATATTTCCCCTTTATTTACCTCAATATTTACTCCTTTTGCAGCATAAACCGTCTCTTTTCTCATGGGATAATCAACACTAAGATTTTTGATTTTTAAAAAACTCATTTTTTTAACCTTGGATTTAAAGTGTCCCTCATCCAATCTCCTAAAAGATTAATTGAAAAAGCTAAGATTACTAAAAAGATTGCTGGAAAAAAAGTAATCCACCACTCACCAGAGAATAAGAAATCATTACCCAATCTAATCAAAGTTCCTAATGATGGTGTAGTAGGTGGAACACCTACACCTAAAAAACTCAAAGTCGACTCTGCTATAATTGCGAGTGCAAGTCCAATAGTTCCTATGACTAATACTGGTCTTAAAATATTTGGTAATATATGTTTAAACATTATAATTAAATTTGAAACTCCAATTATTGTTGATGCTGAAACGTAATCTTTATTTTTTTCAACTAAGGTTGCTGCTCTAGATACTCTTGCAAATTGAGGCCACTCTGAAATTCCTATTGCAAATATTAAAACATAAATTGCCATTTCATCATGCATTTCTCTAGAAATTAATCCTCTTGCAATTCCATCAACTAGAAGGGCCATTAATATACTTGGTACTGTAAGCTGAACATCTGTTAATCTCATTACAATCATTTCATATTTACCACCAAAATATCCAGCTGTTAATCCTAATCCAACTCCAAGTATCAAGCTAAAAATTATTGCAGAAAAACCGACAATCAATGAAATTCTAGATCCATAAAGAATTGTTGACAACATATCCCTACCTTGACCATCAGTGCCTAAAATAAATTTAGCAAGACCATCCTCTGTCCATGATGGTGGTGTAAAAGCTTCCATTAATGATAATGAAGAAGGATCAAATGGATTGTAAGGAGTGATTAATTCTACAAAAAAAGAACAAAAGAAAATTATAAATAAAATAACAGATGACACAATAGCAGTCGGCGACTTCATAAAACTATGATAGATATCACTATCTTTAATTCTTTCCCAAGTATTAATATTGTTATCCACTTGAAACATCTCCTTTAACTCTAATTCTTGGATCTATAAAATAATATAAAATATCGACGATAAAATTTATCATCACAAAAACAAAAGCTATGAAAACTAAATAAGCTGACATAATTGGTATATCGACAAATTGAACCGCTTGAATAAATAAAAATCCCATACCCGGCCACTGAAAAACTGTTTCAGTAATTATTGAAAAAGCAATCAATGTTCCAATATTAATTCCTGCAATAGTGATAACTGGGATTAATCCATTTTTTAAAGCGTGCTTATATTTAATACTTTTTTCGCTAATACCTCTTGCTCGTGCAAACTTAATGTAATCTGTTTCTAAAATTTCCATCATTTCTGCTCTTACAAGTCTAATGATATAAGTCATTTGAAAAAGGCTTAGTGTTACTGATGGAAGTATAATTGCTTTTAATCCAGAGATTGTTAAAAAGCCTGTGGTCCAAAATCCTAGATCGACCACCTCTCCTCTTCCAAAAGATGGTAATATTCCCAAGATAACTGCAAATAAATAAATAAATAATATACCAATAACAAAAGTTGGAAGTGAAACTCCGAGAAGAGATACTGCTAAGATGACATTGCTCACAAAGCTTTTTCTATTTATTCCTGTATATACTCCTAGTAAAGTTCCGCTTATTAAAGCAATTAAAGCTGATATTACAACAAGCTCAATTGTTGCTGGTAAACGCTCAGTTATTAATTCAGAAACAGGTCTTCTTAATTGATAAGAAATTCCAAATTCTCCCTTTGAAGCATTAACTACAAATCTAGAAAATTGTATATGAATTGGATCCATTAATCCTAGAGTTTCTCTAAGTTCTGCTCTTTCCTCATCTGAGGTTTCTTCTCCAACCATATTATTTATTGGATCTCCTACAAAATTAAAAAGAGAGAATGATACAAAGGCAACAACTAACATTACCAAAGCAGACTGAAACAATCGTTTAAAGAAATATTTTATCAATTTAAGAAGGTGTTATTATTTAGATACAAGCCCTTTATAAATATAAAGGGCTTGTAAAATATTATTTAGTTAAAGCTAGCAGCTTTAAATAACGGTTCGTTATTTGGTCTGATAGGTACATTAACATTATTTTTTGCAGCCCATGAAATTACTTGGTGGTGAAGAGGAAGATAAGAAATATCATCTTTCACAATTTTCCAAGCATTTGCTATTGCAGCATTCCTTTTATCTAAATCAACTTCACCTTCCATAACTCTTATAGCAGCGTCTACTTCAGAGTTACTAAAGTTAACTTTGTTCCAGCTAGCACCAGATTCATATAAATAATGGAAAACATAATGACTATCTAGAGTAGGAACCCCCCAACCAAGCATATAGAAATCACCTTGATTATCTTTTAGCTCTTTAAAGTGTTTGCTTTTTGTTTGTGCAAATAGATTTACGTTAACACCGATTTTACCCAACATACCAACAACAGCTGTACAAATCGCTTCATCATTTACATATCTGTCATTTGGGCATCTTAGCTCAACATTAAATCCGTTAGGATATCCTGCATCTGTTAATAATTGTTTTGCTGCATTAACATCGTAAGGTAATCTTTTATCAAGATCTTTAGTATAACCATTTACACCAGGAAAAGTTATAATTCCCGCTGGTTCACTTAAACCTCTCATAACTTTTTTCTTGATCGCTTCAATATCAATTGCTTGATAAAGAGCTTGTCTTACTTCTTTTTTCTTGAATGGATTATCACCTGTATTACCAGTTCTTAACTTATCAGCTGCTTGATCCATTCCTAAAAAAATTGTACGCATTTGAGGAGTACTTTCAACTTTATGAGACGATGATGATCCAATTCTTTTCAAATCTTGGACTGGAGCATCTGTAACTAAATCAATTTCTCCAGATAACAAAGCTGCAACTCTTGTTGCTGCATTTTTAATTGGAAGTAATTCAATTTGAGTTACTTTTTTGTCTTTCATCTCACCCCACCAATGTTTGTTTCTTTTAAACACAGTTTTAGTATTAGGTTCTCTTAATGTAATTTTAAAAGGACCTGTTCCTAAAGCATTAGTTGCAGAAAAAGTCTCTTGTCCTGCATCCCAGTTTTGTGGAGACATAGCGAAATTCTTGTTAGACCATGCTTTTGACATTATAAAAATATTTGATAATTGATTTAAAAGAATTGGATTAGGTTTGCTGGTTGATATCTTGACAGAATAATCTCCAACAGCTTCAACTCCTGAAATTGTACTGATATATTCTTTAAAATCAGATGTTCTTTGTTTTGCTCTTAAGATACTAAACACAACATCTTCCGATGTCATTTTAGAACCATCAGAAAATTTAACATCTTCTCTTAATGTGAAAATCCAAGTGTTTGGATCCGTTGCTTTCCAGCTTTTAGCTAAAGCTGGCTGAATTTTCATATTTACAGCTCTTTCAACTAAAGCTTCATATATTTGTCGAGAGACTTGAGTTGTTGGACCTTCATTTTGTGCATGTGGATCTAGTGTAAGACTATCACCTTGCATAGACCACTTAATAGTTTTTGCCCATGCTGAAGAAAATCCGCATACTAAAACCAAAGACAATAATATTCTTAGTAAACTTTTAATTTTCATTATTCCCCTCTATTTTAAATTTATATAGAAAAGTATAGGTGAAATAATAATAATTTTATAGCTATAATTGTCTAGTAAATTTTAACTTTTATCACTATCAACTAGTTTTTTCTTGCCAATCCAAGGCATCATAGCTCTAAGCTCTCCACCAACTTTTTCTATTGAGTGATCTGCAAGTTTAGCTCTAGTTGCGAGAAAGTTTTTTTGCCCATTTTTGCATTCATCCATCCAATCTTTAGTAAATTTGCCTGATTGAATATCAGCTAAAACTTCCTTCATTCTTTTTTTAGTTTCTTCTTTATTTACAATTCTTGGTCCCGAAACATACTCTCCATATTCAGCAGTATTAGAGATAGAGTAATTCATGTTTGCAATTCCACCTTCATAAATTAAATCAACTATCAATTTTACTTCATGAACTGTTTCAAAATAAGCCATTTCAGGTTCATATCCAGCTTCTATTAAAGTTTCATATCCATTTTTAATCAATTCAACCAAACCGCCACATAACACAGTTTGTTCACCAAATAAATCTGTTTCAACTTCATCTTTAAATGTTGTTTCAATAATTCCAGATCTTCCACCACCAACAGCAGATGCATACGATAAAGCAAGGTCTCTAGCTTTTCCAGAACCGTTCTGATGTACAGCAAATAAACATGGAACACCTCCACCTTTTTCATACTCACTTCTAACTAAATGACCAGGTCCTTTTGGAGCAACCATAAACACATCTAAATCTTTTCTTGCTTTAATTAAATCATAATGAACATTCAAACCGTGAGCAAATGCTATACTTGTTCCTTCTTTAACTCTTTGTTCAATATGATTTTTATAAATTTCAGCTTGTAACTCATCAGGTGTTAAAATCATAACTACATCTGCCCAAGCAGCTGCATCTGATAAATTCATTACTTTTAAACCTTTTGATTCAGCCTTTGCAGCACTTGATGAGCCATCTCTTAATGCTACAACAATTTCTTTAACACCACTATCTTTTAAATTTAAAGCATGAGCATGTCCTTGACTTCCATATCCAAAAATAGCTATTTTTTTATTTTTTATTAATTCTACGTCAGCATCTTTTTCATAAAACATTTTCATATTATCATCCTTATAAATTAAATATTTTCGCTCCTCTTGTCATTGCAACTGCCCCTGTTCTTGAGGTGCTTATAAGTCCCAAGGGTTTTAATTTTATATTCATTTTGTCTATTTCTCTTCTTAAAGCAGTAACTTGTATTACTGTTGATTTTTTAGTTTGATCTAATATTACCGGATTGAACTTTTTGCAAGCATTAATACATTTATCCATTTTACGTTGATTTCCAACAATCTTAAATAATGCCATTTCTTTGAATATAACATCTTTATCTTCTCTTTTAAAATCAGCAACTTTATGAACTGGAACTAATTTTTTTAATTGTAATTTAATTTGATCAATTACTTGAGGTGTTCCAGTTGTAACAATAGTAATTCTTGAAATATTTTTTATTGCATCTACCTCTGCTACAGCTAAAGACTCAATATTATATCCTCGGCCAGAAAATAACCCTACGACTCTTGCAAGAACACCAGCTTCATTATCAACCCAAATAACAAAAATATGAGTATCTGATTTTTGTTTTTTTGTAGGAATACTATAAGCTGATTTTGATTTTGGCATTACAATTATACTAGGGCTTTACCTTTTCCCTTAATTTTATTCTCCTCTTGATCTTTAGGGCCTAAAATCATTTGATTGTGAGGTTTTCCAGAAGGTATCATTGGAAAACAATTTTCATTAGGATCGACCTGACAATCAAAAATCACAGGACCTTCATAGTCAAGCATTTCTTGAATTTTATCATCCAAATCAGAAGGGTCAGTGGCTTTTATACCTTTACAACCATATGCTTCTGCCATTTTCATAAAATCTGGAAGAGCTTCTGAATAACTTTCTGAATAATTTTTTTCATGTAATAATTCTTGCCATTGTCTTACCATTCCCATGTATTGATTGTTTAAAATAAAAATCTTAATTGGTAAATTATATTGAATAGCTGTAGACATTTCTTGCATCGTCATTAAGACTGATGCTTCTCCTGCTATGTCGATTACTAATTTTTCTGGATGAGCAATTTGCACGCCTACTGCAGCTGGTAAACCATATCCCATTGTCCCTAAACCACCTGATGTCATCCATCTGTTAGGTTTATTAAATTTATAGTGTTGAGCAGCCCACATCTGATGCTGGCCCACTTCTGTAGTAATAAAAGTATCCTTTTTTTTTGTTAATTCATAAAGTCTTTGAACAGCATGTTGTGGTTTAATATTCTGATCACTGTTGATAAAGTTTAAAGAATTTTTTCCTCTCCATTTTTGAATTTGCTCCCACCAATTGGCAATTTTTTGCTTATTTGATTTAGTAAAACCATTATTCTTTTTATTTATTCTTTTATTAATTTTGCTAATTACGTTTGTAACATCGCCAACAATAGCTAGATCAACTTTAATTATCTTATTGATTGATGAAGGATCTATATCAATGTGAACTTTTTTAGAATTTGGTGAAAATTCATCTATCTTGCCTGTAATTCTGTCGTCAAATCTTGCTCCAATGTTTATAAGTAAATCACAATCATGCATAGCGTTGTTTGCTTCATAAGTTCCATGCATACCTAACATTCCTAAAAACTGATTATCATCACCAGGATAAGCTCCCAAACCTTGTAAAGTTGAAGTGATAGGAAAACTTGTAATTTGTACAAATTCTCTCAATGCATCACTCGCTTTTGGGCCAGAATTGATTACTCCACCACCACTGTAGATGATTGGTCTTTTTGATTTACTCATCAATTCTATTAATTGATCTATTTGATTTTGATTATAATTATTTTGAGATTTACCATTTAATTTTTTTTCTTTTTTTGGTTTTTTATATTTTGCTTTAGCAAATTGAATATCCTTTGGAATATCAACTAAGACTGGCCCAGGTCTACCAGTTGTTGCGACTTCGAATGCCTCATGTATTATTCTAGGTAAATCATTTACATCTTTTACTAACCAATTATGTTTAGTACAAGGTCTAGTAATACCTGTGGTATCACACTCTTGAAAAGCATCTGTTCCAATTAAATGAGTTGGAACTTGTCCCGAGATACAAACTAAAGGAACTGAGTCCATATATGCATCAGTTAGTGCAGTAACTACATTAGTTGCGCCTGGACCTGAGGTCACCAAAACTACCCCTGGCTTTCCTGATGATCTTGCGTAACCCTCAGCAGCGTGGCCTGCTCCTTGTTCATGTCTAACTAATATATGTTTGATTGATGAATGATTCTTTAATTCATCATAAATCGGAAGTACAGCCCCTCCAGGATATCCAAAAATATGTTTTACCTTTTGATCTTCAAGGCACTTAAAAACAATTTCTGCTCCAGAATATAATTTTGACATTTTTGCAATCTAGCTGAAGTTGCACTCATTGGTCAAGCTTGGAATGAATTATTTAATTCTTTTTAAAAATTTATTTAGATCTTTTGATTTAATTTTTAACCAGTTATTCATGTTTCCTCTTGCCCATGTGCTTTGTCTTTTGGCATATTGTCTAGTCTTTATTGATATTTTCTCTTTAATCTCTGTTAATCCTTTTTTATTGTCTAAATAATCTCTAATCTCATTAATCCCGATGGCCTTATTGACGCTCTTATTTTTTCTCACTTTTAGCTTAATAAATTTTTTAACTTCTTTAATAGCACCCAGCTCAATCATTTTTTCAATCCTCAAACTAATTTTTGGAATTAATTCTTCTCTTGGAAAATCAATATAAATTTTAAAAAAATGGCCCTCATCATAAAAGGGTGCTGTATTTTTAAACCAATCATGAAGTGAAATGTTTGTAAATTTTTTTACTTCATATGCTCTAATTGATCTTTGAGTATCTGTTGAATTAATTTTTTTTTTTGATTTTGGATCAAGATCTAATAATTTTCTATAAAATAATTTTTGACCTATTTTTTTATGTAAATTTCTTATTTCAGTTCTAAATCTAATTGGAATTTTTGGGATTTTTACTAACCCCTCTAAAATAGCTTTAAAATACAAACCAGTTCCTCCAACTAAAATTGGAGTTTTATTTTTTTTTTTGACTTCTGTTATTTTTTTTAATGCTAACTTGAGCCAGTCACCAGTTGAAAAATTTTTTTTTACACTATGAAAACCGTATAAATGGTGCTTGATATTTAGGTATTCTTTAGAACTTGGTCTTGCAGAAATAACATTTAGCTCTTTATAAACTTGCATGCTATCTGCATTGATTATTTCTCCATTAATTTTCTTAGCAAGCTTGATTGCAAATTGAGATTTTCCAGATGCTGTTGGTCCTGAGACTAATACAATCTTGGATTTTACATCCATAATTAATATAATTTAACACCAATATATCTTCTTTGATTTTGGTTATTATATATTGCAAATAAAATTGTTTTTTGATTTGAATTTAAAACCTTTTCAGTAATTTGGCTTAAATCATCTATTGATCTAATTTTTTTCTTTTGAGCTTCAACTATTATATCATTTATATTTAAAGTAGTATTTTTCAAAGGACTATCATTTTCTATCTTCATAACTACTAAACCTGTAGTTTGATTTGGTAATTTTCGTGACTTAATATCTTCTTTATTTAAAAGTCTTACAGTTATTTTTAGACTTTGTATTTCCTTATTTTGTTTCTGTGTTGGTTCTTTTTTTTCACTTATCTTAAAATCATCTGAAGTTTCTAATCTACCTAAAATTACATTTTTGATAATTTCTTTTTTGTTTCTCCAAATTTTAACTTTAACTTTTTTGCCTACTTGTGTTTTTGCAACTATAGCTGGGAGTTCTTTCATTAGATTAATTTTTACTCCATTAAATTCTAAAATTATATCTCCTGCCTTAATCCCTGCTTTATATGATGGACTATTTTCTGCAACACTTGCAACTAACGCACCTCTAGCTTCTTCTAGTTGTTCAATTTCTGCTATCTCCTTTGTTACATCTTGTATTCTAACTCCAAGCCATCCTCTTTTCGTTTCCCCAAATTCAATTAATTGATCTATAACTATCTTCGCACTATTTGATGGTATTGAAAAACCAATTCCAATTGAACCATTTCGGCCCAAAATTGCAGTATTTATTCCTATGACATTTCCTTCCATGTCAAATAATGGACCTCCAGAATTTCCTGAATTAATTGATGCATCTGTTTGAATAAAATCCTCATATCTTGATAATCCAATAGATCGATTTCTTGCAGATATAATACCTGCTGTTACGGTTCCACCTAACCCAAATGGATTTCCAATTGCTATTACCCAATCTCCAATTCTAGCTTTATCAGAATTTCCAAAAGCAACTGGTTTAAATTTTTCATCTGTTTCTAATTTTAATACAGCAATATCCATCAGAGGATCTGCTCCTAAAACTTTAGCTTTATATTCTTTATCCCCATTTACTCTAACCACAATATCTTCTGCATCTTTGATCACATGGTTATTAGTGATAACAATACCTTTTTCATCAATAATAAATCCTGAACCGAGTGCAGATGATTTCCTTTCTTGGGGGGTACCAAACTCTTTAAACATATCTTCTAAGGGTGAACCAGGAGGAAATTGAAATGGAAAAGGGTTCGTGTTTGTGACCACTGTTTGAGTAGTTGAGATATTTACGACAGAAGGCATTAATCTTTCTGCCAAATCTGCGAAAGAAAATGGGATGGAATTTGAATTGGATTGTGAGGAAAAACTAATCGAAAGAACCAGTGCTAAAAATAATAATCTAATCCTCTTCATGTTAACTCTTAATATAATAAATAATTACAAAGCCAATAATAGCAAAAACTAGCCCACCACTTCTTAGTTGACTATCCTTAACTAATTCTAATTTTTTAAGCATATTTTTCATTTTTGAGGGGAATAAGGCATATAATATTCCCTCTATGAAAAAAAAAAGACCAAAAGCAATGATCAATTCTCTCATAATTTGTTATTTTATTCTGTTTTAGGTTTTATATTTCCAAAAAATTTAAAAAATTCACTATCTGGAGACAAAATTAAAGATGTATCACCTCCAATTAATGCCGTTTCATAAGCTTGCATAGCTCTATAGAATGCAAAAAACTCTGGATCTCTTCCAAATGCTTCTGCAAAGATTTTATTTCTTTGACCATCTCCTTCACCTTTCATAATTTCTGAGTCTTTGTTTGCATTAGCTAATATGACAGATACTTCTTTATCGGCTGTAGAAGTTATAGTAACAGCCATCTCTGCCCCTTTTGCTCTAAATTCTTTTGCTTCTCTTTCCCTTTCAGTTTGCATTCTTTTATAAATTGCATCACTATTTGCTTGAGGAAGATCTGCTCTTTTTATCCTTACATCAACAATTTTAATTCCAAAATTTTCTGCTTCAACATTAACCCCTTCTTGAATTAATGACATCTGCTTTGTTCTATCTTTAGAAAGTAAAGTTTGTAGTTCTTGCTGACCTAAAACATTTCGAATTCTTGAATTTATAATTGTTGATAATCTTGATCTTGCTACTCTTTCATTTCCAACTGATATATAAAATTTTAAAGGGTCTATGATTTCAAACCTTGCAAACGCGTCAACTATTAATCTTTTTTGATCTGAAGCAATAACCTCTTCTGGAGGAGTATCTAAATTTAAGATTCTTTTATCTAAAAACACTACATTTTGAATAAATGGAAGTTTAAAATTTAAACCAGGATCAACAATAATTCTTTTTGGATCACCAAACTGAAGAACTATCGCCTGATTAACCTCTTTTACAATAAATATTGAGAAGAAAACTAAAGCTCCTAAAACTGCTATAATTGGTAATAAAATTTTTTTTGCTTTCATATTAATTAGTTGATTTCTTTTTATTTAACTCTGGTAATGGAAGATAAGGAACTACTCCTGACCCTGCATTCTTTTCTATTATCACTTTTTCTATATCAGCTAAAACTTTTTCCATAGTTTCAAGATACATTCTTTCTTGGGTCACTTCTTTTGCTTTAGCATACTCGGTATAAATAGAAATAAATCTACTAGCTTCACCTTCTGCTTTAGCAACTACCTCTTTTTTATAAGCTTCCGCTGCTTGTAAAATTTTTGCTGCTTCACCTCTAGCTCTAGGAATTACATCATTAGCATAAGCTTCAGCTTCATTTTTAGATCTTTCCATATCTGCCCTCGCGGCTTGAACATCTCTAAAAGCATCAATTACTTGATCTGGTGGATCTGCTTTTTGTGTTTGAACTTGGGTAATTTGAATTCCACTTTGATATTCATCTAATATTGACTGAATTATTTCTTGAGTTTCAATCTCTATTTTAGCTCTTCCCTCTGTTAAAATAGGTTGTATATCACTTTTAGCAATTACTTCTCTCATTGCAGTTTCCGCTGCTGCTTTTACTGTTCCTTCTGGATCTTGAATTTCGAATAAAAATTTTCCAGCATCTTTAATTACCCAAAATACTGAAAAATCAATGTTAACAATGTTTTCATCTCCAGTTAACATTAGACTTTCTTGAGGAACATCCGCTACTCCTCCACCAGTTGAAAAACCACTATCTCTTTCTGATCTAAAACCAATATCCATTCTATTAACTTTAGTAACTTTTGGTGTTTCTACTGTTTCTATTGGAAAAGGAAAATGATAGTTAAGTCCTGGTTGAGTAGTTTTTATAAATTTACCAAATCTTAAAACAACACCCTGCTCATCAGGTAATACCCTGTATAAACCACTTGCCAGCCAAACAAAAAGAAGAATAATAAGAATTAAACCTATTGGTTTTCCACCTGATTTGGCTCCGCCAGGCAAAAATTTATTTATTTTGTTTTGAATATCTCTAATTATTGCATCTATATCTGGTGGTGTAGGTCCTTTTCCTGAACCATTTCCTCCTCCTGGGGGTGTGCCCCACGGACTTCCACCTCTTCCCTGAAAATCATCTGACATATGCCAAAGTATATAGTGTCTTTATTATAAAAAACAAGTAATGATCAAATTATGACAGATAAAAAGCCTGAATTAAGTGACGCAATGAAAAAAAAACTTGCACAAAAGAAATTTATTAAAAATCCAATTTTAGGGACTAAATTCACAATAGCTATATCTAGTGCTAAAGGAGGTGTTGGAAAATCTACCTTTGCAACTAATCTTGCATTAGCACTTAAACAAATTGGATGTAAAGTTGGTTTGTTAGATGCCGATATTTATGGACCATCTATACCGAAAATGTTTAACATCAATGAAAAGCCAAAAAGTGATGGTCAAAAATTAGAGCCGATTTTTAAATTTGATATCCAATGCATGTCAATAGGATTTTTGGCAGATCAACAAACTCCAATGATATGGCGAGGCCCTATGGTGACTAGTGCAATAAAAACTTTTACACAAAAAGTGAATTGGAAAGATTTAGATTTTATAATTGTTGATATGCCACCAGGTACAGGGGATACACAACTTACTTTTTCACAAGAAATAAAAATGGATGGGGCTATTATCGTATCCACTCCTCAAGAGGTAGCATTATTAGACGTGAAAAGAGGAATTAAAATGTTTGATAAACTTGGGGTAAAAATATTAGGTTTGGTGGATAATATGAGTTTTTTTACTGGAGACGATGGAAAGAAGTATAGAATATTCGGTGAAGGAGGGGTTAAAAAAACTGCCGATGAATTTAAAAAAGAATTTTTAGGAGAAATCCCAATTAATCCTGAAGTTGGAAAGTGTGGTGACGAAGGTAAACCAATAGTGGAAAATAATCCAGAACATGAAATTTCAAAAATATATTTAAGTTTTGCAGAAAAAATTAAATCAACTTATCTTTAAGATCAAAAGCTATCATTAATTCATTCCATTCCCTTTTTGAAAGCCCAGAGCTATCAATATCAACATTTTCACCTTTAATCAATTTTTGAATTATAACCTTTCCTTTTGCAGACACTTCTGTTCCACCTACTCTATAATCCATAAATGCATCATATGTTATTGGAACCCATTTTTTTACCGTATCCAACATAATATCTGCATAAACTCTTATTTCATATTGAGCATGACTATCTGCCCTTAATCTTAAAAAGTTCATCAAATTTAATAAATCTGTTTTCCAATACCATTGAGTATAAGTGTTTAATGTCAAATTCATTCTAGCAAGCTCTCTTGCTAGACCTTTTTTATTTTCATCGATAGCGGAACCATCGTATCTTTGATTAAGCATATTTTCATAATTATGATAAGTTCTTTCAGCATCATTCTTTAATAGATTTAAAACTTCTTTTGCTTGTTCTCCCTCTATAACATCACCTCTTCCTTGTCTGTTATTAACTGATTGAGCTGCTAAATTTTCTAATGAAGGTAAGTAAAATTCTTTATCTAAAATTGAATACCTTGCAGAATACTCATTGACATTGGCAGTTCTATGTCTGATCCACTGACGAGCAATAAAAATTGGCAACTTAATGTGATATTTTATTTCACACATTTCAAAAGGAGTGCTATGCCAGTGTCTCATTAAATATTTAATTAGACCTTTGTCAGTTGAAACTTGTTTTGTTCCTTTGCCGTAAGAAACTCTAGCTGATTGTACTATAGAAGTATCATCGCCCATATAATCAACTACTCTAACAAATCCATGATCTAGAGCTGGAAATGCCTCATAAAGTATCTTTTCAAGATTTGGGGCTGATACTCTTTTAGTTTTGCTAGTTTGAGACTGTTGATTTTTTATCTCTTCTAGTTGTTCTTTGGTTAATTTCATGAATGTTATTGAATCTGTTTTAATTCCTTTTATATTAATAATGTTGGATTTCCAACTACGACGATAAACGAATTTCGTAATAACCATTGCGGACGTGGGGGCAGTACCCACCACCTCCACCATTACAACTTATGGGGGTGAACTAGATTCGACGGGTGACTAAAAGCTATTCTTTCGTTCGGAATTGTTCCACCGTAACGGGCTAATTTATAAATGCTAACGAAAGTTACGCACTTGCTGCCTAATTAACTTTGTTAATTAAGTAGACGGGGTCCGGGGCACCTGGCAACAGAACGCCCCTACTCATTTATTAATTCAGTTTGCAGTATCAACGTAATTTAAAAAATACAACCAAAGGATTCAGCCTGTGATCGGAATTTTACTTAAAATTAAAATGTGTGTCTAATACATTTTAAAGCTCTTAAATTGTATCTGAAGGGGACATTCTGCTATCAGATTTTTTTTTAAAAACAACAGAACTGCCCTTCTCATTTAAAAAACTATACCTTTTTCACAAAAGAAATAGCTGCACCAATGGTTGTCAAAAATCCAGCTAACGGCAAAATTGCAACTGCATATTTCTTTGGCATATAATTCTTTTTGAATTCAATGCCTTGGAAACTAATTTCAAAATACCACATTTCCCAATACTTGCCACGCATACCCTCTACAAGTTCAACTCCATAAATCATCAAAACTATACCAATTACCATAATCATAAGTTTCCAGAACTGGCGAATATATAATGAAAGTCTATTTGGTAATCTTTCATAAATTAGATTTAAAGCTATGTGTTCATTATCTCTCGCTGTTAAAGAAAGCGCTATGAACATCAACCAAATATTACTTAATACTGTTAGCAAATCCCCCCAAACAGGAGGGTTATTAAAAACATATCGCATGATAACGTTATATAGGGTGAAACCAACCATCGAAGCCAAAAAGAGTGAACACATAGCTTCCAACATGCGATGGATAAAACGATCAAAAATATTCAAAAATTTTAACATATCATTAATTACTCAATAGGTTTGGAAGAAACATAGTCAGTTCTGGAATAACAAGGATAAAAAATAAAAGTGCAAACAGCCCAACTAGATAAGGAATTAATGCAACAGCAACCTTTTCTAGACGCACTTGTGCTATGGTTGCTGCAGTAAAGTATGCAACACCAACTGGCGGGGTCACTGATCCTATTAAAAAGCCAACTATTACGACTATAGCTGCTTGTACTTCAGGAAAGCCAGCTTGGGCCATAACATTAACTAGTACTGGACCAACTATAATAATGTTTACCGCAGAGTCCATTACTGTTCCAAGAAGAAAAATGAAAAAAATCACAGCTAAAATAAAGATAATAGGGGAATCCGTTAGGCTTAGAAGCCAGCTTTCGAGATCTCCGATTGCACCTAAAGAGGTAAGTAGCCAACTGAAGGGTCCCGACGCAGCTATGATAATAAAAACCATTGCCGAATTACGGAATGCCCGACGAAAAGCACCCGTGCATTCTTTCCACTTAATAGTGCGATAAACGAATACACCTGTTAATAAGGCAACCATTGCAGTAATCGCACCAGCTTCTACAACTGATGCAACGCCACCCATTACTGAACCCACTAAAACTAAAGGTATCAGAAGGGCAAACGAGGATCGATATAATTCTTTACTGGCTCGACGTATCGAAAATGGTTCGTCACTACGCTCGAAGTTATATTTGATTGCAAAGTAATGATTAATTATCATGATGACAACACCTATCAACACGCCTGGGATAATCCCAGCAGCAAATAATGCTGCAATTGAAATCTCAGTCGAGTTAGCAAGAACAATCATCATGATACTAGGTGGAATTATCCCTCCTATGGTTGAACTTACACCTGTAACTGCAGCAGAAAACGCAGCAGGATAACCAGCTTTTTTCATGGCTGGTAAGACTAACGCCCCAACTGTTGCTGTATCTGCTACCACGGAACCATTCATCCCAGCAAAAAACATACTAACAAGAACATTAACTTGTGCCAAGCCCCCTCGTATACGTCCAATTAATGCCCTACTTAAAGCTACTAAACGGTCTGTGATCGTTGCACTTGTCATTAGCTCACCTGTCAACATAAAGAATGCAATTGCAGTTAATGGAACTGAGTCAATAGCATTAAACATTTGACTAGGGATCAAAACAAGCGGCACAGCATCGGTAAATAAAATATAAACAAATGGTATCAGTATTAATATGAAGCCAATAGGAGCGCCTAATAAAATTAGAAAAAGGAGTACTACAAGTAGAATAATACTTTCCATAAATACTTATATGTTATGACTTGTTTAAGGTAAAGATCATCTAGTTCTAAATAGAACTAAATGATCTATACACGGTTTTCTGTTGAACGATTTACAGAGCCCCTGCTTTCTCTAACTGAGCTACGAATCCATCCATTCCTTGTTCTAGAAGCACTCTTTTAGCTATCTCTGGTTCAAAAGTACCTTTAGCATCTAACCAAGCACCTATTGCGCCTGCTCTCCACTTAGACATTTCCGCTTCAGATGGCACATACCACTCTTTAGCAGATGCTTTAATTGCATCTTCTCCATTCTTAATCCAAGCGTTATCAAG
>CACGET010000025.1 GCA_902572155.1 uncultured Pelagibacteraceae bacterium
AAAGGGACATTACTAAAGCCATTATAAATACCATTAAAGCACCTTGTAGTGTTTCTTTCCATGTAGGCCAAGAGACTTTGAAAGCCTCCTGTTTTACTTCTTGTATAAATTTGATCGGGTTTCTCATAATATTTGTTTTAGCTCAACTTGGCAGGAGCGGAGGGACTCGAACCCTCAGCCTCCGGTTTTGGAGACCGGCGCTCTACCAATTGAGCTACACTCCTATTTATAGAGTTACTCTATAATTTTAGTTACTACACCTGCTCCAACAGTTCTTCCACCTTCTCGTATAGCAAAATTTAATTGTTCAGCCATTGCAATTGGTGTAATTAATTTAACTGTAAACTTAGCATCATCACCTGGCATAACCATTTCTGTGCCTGCTGGTAATTCTACTTCACCTGTTACATCTGTTGTTCTAAAATAAAACTGTGGTCTGTATTTAGTAAAGAAAGGAGTATGTCTTCCTCCTTCGTCTTTTTTAAGTACATACGCTTGAGCTTCAAATTTAGTATGTGGAGTAATTGATCCAGCTTTACAAAGAACTTGTCCTCTTTCGATGTCAGTTCTTTCAATACCTCTCAATAAAATTCCAACATTATCACCAGCTTCACCTGAGTCTAAGAGTTTTCTAAACATTTCAACACCAGTACAAACTGATTTTTTTGTATCTTTAATTCCAACAATTTCAACCTCTTCTCCAGTTTTAATAACACCTGATTCAATTCTACCAGTTGCTACTGTTCCTCTACCAGAAATTGAAAAAACATCCTCAACAGGCATCAAAAAAGGTTTGTCAACGTCTCGAGCTGGTTGTGGAATATGTTCGTCAACAGCTTTCATTAATTCTAAAATTGAATTTTTTCCAATTTCATCATCTCTTTTTTCTACTGCAGCTAAAGCTGAACCTTTTACGATCGGTGTTTTGTCTCCAGGGTATTTGTATGAAGTTAAAAGTTCTCTAATTTCTTCTTCTACAAGTTCGATCATATCTTTGTCATCTACTTGATCTACTTTATTCAAATACACAACAATAGCTGGTATACCAACTTGTCTTCCAAGTAGAATATGCTCTCTTGTTTGAGGCATTGGGCCATCTGCAGCATTAACTACTAAGATTGCTCCGTCCATTTGGGCTGCACCTGTAATCATATTTTTAACGTAGTCAGCGTGACCTGGGCAATCAACATGAGCGTAATGTCTTTTTTCAGTTTCATACTCCACGTGAGCTGTTGAAATTGTAATTCCTCTTTCTTTTTCTTCTGGAGCTTTATCTATTTGATCATAAGCTACTGCTGTTCCTCCACCTGCTTCTGCTAAAACATTTGTAATAGCTGCAGTAAGAGTTGTTTTACCATGGTCAACATGGCCTATCGTGCCAATGTTACAATGGGGTTTGTTTCTTACAAATTTTTCTTTTGACATTACTTTTTTACCTCAGTTTTTGTTTACATTAATAATCTTTTTTTTCTTGGAGCGGGTAAAGGGAATCGAACCCTTACATCCAGCTTGGAAGGCTAGCGTTCTACCATTGAACTACACCCGCACAACCCCAAGAGTATCACTCCATTGTTATCTAAATTTTATTTAGTGGTGGAGGGGGAAAGATTCGAACTTTCGAAGACCGAAGTCAACGGGTTTACAGCCCGCCCCATTTGACCGCTCTGGAACCCCTCCTTTGGGGAAGCGTCCCCTGTTCAATAAAGCTTTAAACAACATGCGTTTTATATATTTTATTTATGCAAATGCAACACGTGATTTAATAAGTAAATATTCAAAAAAACGTGTAAAACTCTATAAAATTATGAATAAATCTTCTTTTTTCATCGCTGGTCAACATGCGGTAATCGAAGCTCTTCGAAATCCAAACAGAAAAGTTTTAAGGGTATTTTTAACTGAGGATGCCAAGAAAAACATACATAAAAAAAACCCAAAAATAAATCTTTTAAAAGATATTAAAGTTTATTTTAAATCAAAAAAAGAATTAGATAAATATACAAATAAAGAAAAGCTAATGCATGGCGGTTATGTTGCTGAAGTTGAACATCTTTATCAACTTAACTTAAAAGATTTTATTAAAGATAAAAAAGATTGTACTTTTGTTTGCTTAGATGAAGTTTCTGATCCTAGAAATATTGGTTCATTAATTAGAAGTGCATCCTCATTTAATATTGATGGATTAATAATCAAAGAGAGACAATTTCCAAGTGAAAGTAAACTTATGTACAAATCTGCAAGTGGATGCATGGAACATCTAAATATCTTTCAAGTGTCAAATATTAATTCAACATTAAAAAATTTAAGAGAAAAAAACTTCTGGGTATATGGATTTGATGCAAAAGGTAGTAAAAACTTTACGGATATAAAATGGACAGGAAAAAATGTTCTTCTTTTTGGATCAGAGGGTTTTGGAATGAAAGAACATACTGGAAAATATGCAGACTTTATTGTTAAAATAGAAATTAATGAAAATATTGAAAGTTTAAATATTTCAAATAGCGCAGCTATAGTATTCCATCACTTGCAGTATTTAAAAAAAAAGAGTTGATTAATTAGAAAATAATTTATAATCATTATGAATGCCCTTGTAGCTCAGTTGGTAGAGCAATTGATTTGTAATCAATAGGTCCGCGGTTCGAATCCGTGCGGGGGCACCATCATTCAACTAAATCAATAATTATTATTGCTACAAAATTTAATTTCTAAAAAATTTTAGGTTTGAGTGTGTCGTGAGTGTGTCGAGGTTGTGTCGTGATCAAGTATTCGTTATTAACTAATCTACACAATCAAAAACTACTTTGTAATCTTCTTTTGATTTATATTTTGCAGATCTCTCAAATTTTAAACAATGCTTTTCTGCTTCTGGAAGCGCTTCTATTTCATCACCATATAGATATAAAACTACAAAGTTCTTATTACCATTTACAGATGGTTTTTCACATTTATAAGTTTGAGTTTGCAAATCATATGCACCTTTAACAAGTTCACCAGCGATGGGATATTTTTCAAATTGTAAACAATGTTTTTTAGCTTTATTAAAGATTAATTTTTTAGAGGCAATGTTGGGAAACCATTGAATAGTGATAAGATCATTGTTTTGTTCTATGACTGTTAATCGTTTTCCAAATCCGTAGTTTTCTCCATCATATCTACAAGACACCAATAGCAAACCCAGAACCACGATCCCTAAAAGTTTTTTCATTAATTAAATTTATAAATTGTAGCCGTTGCATCTCTAAACTGCCAACAATTGTAAAGTAGTGCTACACCACCTGAAATTTTTTCCATTTTATAATTACTAAATCCATCTCCACCCTTTTCATAAGCAACAATTTTAAGATCATTTTTCAATGTTGACTCTGAAGGAGCAGGATCAGTAAAGTTTCTATGACATCTACGAACAGTAATTGAAGTTACCACTTCAGCATTTTCAGGCACTGTTTCTGTATATTTTATTGTTTGATTAATCTTCCTCATCTCATCTTTGCTTACAGTAGTGCTTAAATTATTTCCTACTTTTCCAGAACCTGACGGACCTGAAGTTGTCGCGCAACCTGAAACAAAAAAACTTATGACTAAAACTCCTAATATTTTTTTCACGTTTAGAGATTACCATTGTGTCGTACGTGTGTCGAGATTACTGATGATTGTTTATAAGTATTGCTAAAGCATATTTATTTGATTGATGATACAAGATTTGTAATCAATAGGTCCGCGGTTCGAATCCGTGCGGGGGCACCATTACTTAAATCTTTATAATAAAATTAAATGGTATATTTTAAAATACTACTTTTGCGACACATTCTTTAATGTCACCTTTGTTATTATTTCCATCTACTCTTCCAATATTTGTATAAACAATAATATTATTTCCAGATGGAACAAGAGATACAAGGCCCCAATATCTACTATCCAATAATCCATCTTTCTTAATATTAGGGCTAGCAACAACGCCTCTTCTATTAGCTTCAAACGGATTTTTAAATACACTACTTACTTCTCTACTGAAGTAATCTCTAGCAGTACTACTTGAACTTACTGGACAATTTAATGACCAATTTCTTCCCTCATCATCAGTAAAATTAATTTTACCTTTTGTTAACTTGCATTGTATTGCTTTAGTTTTTATAAGATTACAAATGTCTGTGTGATATTTTTTTGCAGTTTTAGATTTTGAATTAGCAACAAATCTTTCAAAGGCAAAAAAACCTATTACAGATAAAATTCCTATAATCGCTAAAACAACTAGAAGCTCAATTAATGTAAAACCCTTTATTTTCATCTTAAACTTTAATCCTTGTTTTATATGCTGTTAGCCTAATTAATTAATATTAATATATCAATTTTTTAATTAACAATATTATCCAATTGACCTTTAAGAAATGGCTCAAATTTTTTCCATTTTTGTGAGCTACCCTTGTAAACTTTTTCTCTTATTTGTTTGCTAGAGGCTGTTTTTACACTTCGTTCGTTTTTTTCTGGATTTAAACAATTATCTTCCCATTTTAATCTAAGATAATTTATTAATTTTTTTGTTTCACCCTCTTGATTAATTGTCAATTTTTCATAGTTAAGATTATAAATCTTATTACCAAACTCTTTTATCCAAAAATTCATTAGATTTTCATATAGATTGTAATAAGTAACTATATCTTTTAAATCATAACAATATCTAATTAATCTTTTCTCAGTAAAATTTTGTCGATAATTTCCCCAACATATTGCTGCTGGATCTCTTTTAGAATGAATTATTTTAGCATTAGGAAATACGGTTAAAATTAGACCTATATACCTAAAATTTAATGGCATTTTGTCTGTAACCATGTGTTTTCTATTAATATTAATCTCTTTTAGTTTTTGGACATACTTATTTTTAAAATCTAATAAATTATCATAATTAACTTCATTGATACCTCTAGCCAATTTATCACCAAAGCTTTCAATAAAATTTAATTCTCCAGCTCCAAATACATTTGAATGGCTAGATATAATTTGTTCAGCTAAAGATGTTCCAGATCTTGGCATACCTAATATAAAAATAGGATTTGGATTATCAGATAAATCAGAAAATCTTGAAGAATATTTTTTAATCTTTAAATAAGATTCTTCTGATTGTTTAAAAAGATTTTGATCTTCCTTAATATTATATCCTATCATTTTTTTACATAACTTATTGCCTTTAGTATAATTTATAAATGACTCCGCATAATTTCCTAAATCTTCATAAGCTTTGGCAAGTGCAAAATTTAATTGATAAAGTTGCTCATTATTAAGATCTTTATCTAATATAAGATCTTTCATTTGATTAAATTGATTATCTTCATCTTTATAAGTTTTAATATTACTTAAATTATAATGAGCTTCTGCATAGTTCGGTTTCAATTCTATTGCTTTTTTATAATTTTTCTCTGCTTCTTCTAATTTTCCAAGCGACTGGGATACGCTACCTAAATTATTATAAGCTTCAAAATAATCTGATTTAAGTTCGGTAGCTTTTTTGTAATTTTCATAAGCCTCCTCTGATTTATTTGATGTAAACAAAGAAATTCCTAGATTGTAGTATACTTCATAATAATCAGGTTTTAATTTAATAGCTTTCTTATAGTTAATAATAGCATCGTCTAATTTATGGAGTTTATGATAAACTGAGCCAAGGTCATTATAACAATAGACAAAATCTGGATTAAGTTCTGTTGCTTTTGTATAATTTACTAAAGCATCATCAAATTGATCCATATCATTAAATAAATTACCTAGATTATAGTAACCTTCAGCTGAGGATGGGTTAATCTCAATCAACTTTTTATAATTTATTTCAGCATCATTTGTTCTTTTAAGTTTGCGATATAAATTACCTAAATTATTATATGCCTGACTATAATTTGGTTTTAATTTTATAGCTTCATTATAACTTAACTCAGCTTGATCTGGTCTATCAGTATTATCATAAATAATTCCAAGATTGAAATGAGCCTCTGCATAATTCGGCTTAATTTCAATGGTCTTTTTATAATTAGCTTCAGCTTCTTCCAATTTATTTAGCTTAAAAAATACGTTTCCTAAATTTAAATAACCCAATTCAATCTTAGGATTAATCTTTATAGCTTTAATAAAATATTCTTTAGCTTCATTCAATCTATTTAATGTCTTTAATAAAACACCAAAATTTACAAGAGCAGCGTAATTATTAGGATCGTTATTTAATGCTTTTATGTAAAATTTTTCTGCATCAATAAAATTATTATTTTGTTGTGCATTAACTGCGTGATTTAGTATTTCGTTAACAGAACTTGACATTATAAAAAAAAATTTAATTTAAATTTAACTTATCACTACACAATTTTGAAGCGAAATTAAAAGCTTCGAGTTGTTTCTCTCCACTTTCAGCTGAAATAGAGTCCATCTCTTCATCTGTAAACTTTTGACTTAAAGTTTTAACTGTACAAGAACAATATAAATCTGCTTTTTCTGCGCCTAAATATTGTTTTGAACTTGGATAACATCCCCAATACAGTTTTTTTTCATATTCTTCGCTCATTGCGAAAAGGTTGTTAATTAAAATAATTTTTAAAACAATTATAAAAAAAATCTTTTTCAATTGTTTATGAAGTTTCTCTTCTTAATTGCTCAACTTTAATTTTCTTCTGTAAACTTTTGTTTCGATCATAAAGTAAGTTAAATCTAATTTTCTTATTAGTTTTAACTGTTATCGATTTAGCATTTCTGACTTCATAGTTGTCAGCAACAGCACTTATAGGTCTTTTTAAAGGATTTAAATTTTGTATTACAATTTTAGATCGATCACTCACTATTTTTCCCTTCCATCTTCTTGGTCTAAATGGGCTAATTGGGGCTACAGAAAGTTTATTAGAATTTAAGCCTAAAATTGGTCCATGAACTGATAAATTATAAGCTGTGCTTCCTGCTGGTGTTGAGACTAATACACCATCAGATACTAAATGTTTAATTATCTTTTTTGAACCATGCTTAATAGATAAAGACGCAGCTTGTCTACTCTGTCTTAAAATAGAAACTTCATTAATTGCTAACGATTTTTTAATTTGATTATTTCTATTTCTAACTGTCATTTCTAGTGGAGAAATTGAGATTAAGTTTGCTCTAGATAAGTTTTTAATAATATTTTTAGATGAAAATTTATTCATTAAAAAACCATAATTTCCAGAATTAATTCCATAAAAATGTTTTTTTGAATTTTTATTTTTTTTTAAAGTCGAAAGCATAAATCCATCGCCACCAATAACGATTGCTAAACTAGATATTTTTGGTTGATAAGATTTTATTTTATTAATTAATTGCTTCTTAATTTTAAGAGATTTTTTATTTTTATCAAAAATGATTTGAATTTTATTCATTTAATGGTGCCCTCGGCCAGACTCGAACTGGCACTCCGCAAGCGGCAAGGATTTTAAGTCCTTTGTGTCTACCAATTTCACCACGAGGGCATTAATTAATTTCATGAGTGTTTATGCTAATATTTATAATTGAACAAGATTAATAAGTAAATTTTTTATTATCTTTTTATGTAATAGTTATCGCAATAAATTTATTGAATTTAAAATTTAAATCTTAGGTTTATTGAGTCGTATTTGCTATCAAATTCATCTGCTACATAAGTGCCCCCATCACTAGCAGTACCCGACCCACCTTTAACCTCTCCAAATATTGAATGTTTATAAACTATTTGTAACTTATCAAAATCAATTCCAAATAAAAATTGGTATGCTGGTGTAAAATGAGTATCATCACCATTAAAAGTAACTCCTCCTGATGAATGACTAGTATCTACAGTGGTGTATGCTGCGCCTATTCCACCACCAATCATTAAATTTAAATCATTACCCATGTCAGGCATAGCATATAAATTGCTCATTAAAGTTAATGTTGACACATCTACCGAAGTTCCAGTGGTAATTGTCGTAGAAGTTTCTGGATAATAATTAATTTCAAAATCACCTCCTATGCCATTACTTTTTTCTCCAACTCCAAAACCAAAGGCAACACCATTTTTCTTCTGGATCATTCAAATATGTTGATCCTACACTGTCATGTATATCTTCAGCAGTATGCTTAGTGTAACCTATTGAACCAAATGAAAATTCTTCAGCGTATGAATGAAAAGATATAGTAGTAAAAATTAAAAGTATAAAGATTTTAAAATAATTCATTTAAGCTCTTTATATTTTTTTAAACCCAAAATCAAATAAATAATATAATTTTTTATTTAATTTTATTTCCTTTGTGTCTACCAATTTCACCACGAGGGCATTATTTAAAAAAATTAATTTTTAATATCCACCCTTTTTCTTATTATTTCTTTATCTAGCTTCATTTCTCTATAAGATATTATTAGGACACCAGTAAATATTATAAGAGCACCAATCCAAGTATATAGATCTGGAATTTCATCAAATACAAAATATCCAATAATAGATGCAAAGACTAAATTTAAAAAAGAATAAGGTTGGGTCATACTAACATCTACCAACTTAAATGCATGGTTCAGTGTTAAGTGTAAAACTGTTCCACAAATAGCTGATAAAACTAAGTAAATAAAACTTTTTAAACTAGGTGTTTCCCAAAAAAATAAAACAATAAAGAAACTAAGTATGCTCATAAAAATAGACTGATAAGCTAAAATAGTAATTGCACTATCATCTTTAGAAATTTTTTTAGTTATAATTATATTAATTGACCAAAGTAATGCTGAAAATAAAACCATATATACACCAATAGATATATCGATAAAACCAGGACGAATGATTACTAGCATTCCACTAAAACCCAGGATTAAAGCTAAAGTTCGATAAATATAAATTTTTTCCCCCAAAAAAAATACAGCAAGTATTGTTACGATTAAAGGAACCACAAAAGAAATTGCAGTAAGTTTTTCGATAGGAAGTAATACTAAAGCTGAAAAATATAAAAGCATTGCAGGTAAACCTAGTATTGCTCTTAAAAAATGTTGTTTAAGATGGGTTGTTTTAAGTACAGCATCTTTCTTTTTAATTATGTATGGTAAAATTATTACTAATCCTAAAAAAAATCTAAAAAAACCAGCCACATAAACATTAACATCTTCTTGTGCAATCTTTAAAAAAGAAAGCATTACAGTTCCAAAGAAAACAGAAGTGATTATTAAAAAAATAGCTAATTTGTTATTAGACATTAATAAATGATTATAAGTATAACAGATAATATTCAACGTAACAATTCAGCTGTAGGAGTAATTTTGAAAAAAATTTTTTTATTTTATCTCTCCATGCTATAGTCTTGCTATAGTCCTCCCATATTATCCTATAATTAAACCCAGAACCACGATCCTTAAAAGTTTTTTTATTTTTAAATTATAAACTATTGATATTATGTAAACCATCTAAACCCTTCAAACATAGCTAGACCATATAGTGAATGTCTGATTAAAAAAACTAAAGATATTTTTACTGGGTTTTCAGTATTTGAAGCTAAGAGACCCTGACCTGTAAAAGGCATAAATATCAATAATGGTGCCAATGTAGTAGTGGCTCCAAAAACAAGCCCCGAAAAATATGACATATGTAATCCAAGTATTATGAAGACAAAATAATAAATAACTGCCCAACATAATGATATGTAGTAATGAAAAATCCAGCCAAGTAAGATTTCGTATTTAAATTTTGGCATATCAATAATTTTAGGATTATAAAAAGTTGCATTTCTAATCATATAATAAGTCCATCTTCCTACAATTCCCCATGAAGGCTCTGGAATTCCAATCAATTTTAAGAGATATCCAAGAATGTCTAGAATTATGCATGAGAATATACCTGCAATTACAATACTTAAAATGTCATTCATTTAATATATTTTATTAATTAACTTCCTCTAAAGATAGTTAAGTTCCAACAAGTATTTGCATCTTCAATACGAACATAGCACCCTAAAAATGACATTAATTTAAATGCAAAAAAACCACCTACTAGAATAATTGCTCCAGCTACAAATGGATTAATCTTTTTCATATTTAAAAGTATAGTAATGTAAAAATAATAACTAAAATTAAAATAATTATCGTTAAAACCATATTGTTAATTTTGATATTATATTTTTGTTGAATAAAATTATTTATTTTTTCCCAAAATAAGACAATTATTAAGATAATAATAAATGGTAAAATAAACTTTATCATATCAAATTAACAAATAAATTAACCCTACCATTTGCACAAAATTCAAAATTACAGAAAGTTTATGAGAAAAATCAAATTTCTTATCTTCATTATTGTCTTTAAATTTATTGATCATTGGCATTAAAATGAATAATAAAAATGCAAATAACAAAGCCAAAAATAATACTAGATAGAAATCAATATTTATTTGAGATTTATAAATGAAAAGAATCACTACCAGAGATAAAATAATAAGATTTATCATATAATAGAAAGGAAATATCTTTCTAACAAACTTACCCGCATTTACAGCATCAAGAACCTTAAAGATTATTGGCGCAACTATAAAAGAAAAAAAGATCATAGTTCCTAAACTAATTGCAATCAAATTTTGAATTAAGCTATCTATCATATAAGAATTTTTAACTATTAATATTTAATATATATAATTAATCAAAGCTAATAAGTAAAATTTTAAATTTTCTTAAAATTTCATATAATGATTTATTAAATGAAAAAAAAATTATCAATTTTAATATTTACAGATTTAGATGGTAGTCTGTTACATAGAGATACATTTACATTTGATGTGATAAAAAATTATATAAAAGATATAATTTCTGATAGAATTTATGTAATACCAAATACTAGTAAAACAGACAAAGAAATACTAAGTTTTAATCAAAAATTAGGTGAAGCATTGCCTTATATTGCTGAAAATGGGTCTGCGATCAAAGGTTTAAATTTAATTAATAAAGATTTACCAAAAGAATTAATTCTAAGTAAAGAAAAAGATGAATTAATAAATATATTTGAAAATGAGGTTCCAGAAGATCTAAAAATTAAATGTAAATGGCTTTCTAAAATGAAAAAAGAGAATCAGCTTAAAATTCTTGGGCTACCTGAAGATCAACTAACTAACGCTTTGGATAGAAAATATACTGTGCCTTTTATTTTTGATGGAAATAAAAATGAAAAAAATGAATTATCTAAATTGTTAAAATTTAAGAGCTTAACTCTTCAAGAAGGAGGTCGCGTAATTAATCTTTGTGACAAAGTAAGTAAAGCCAAGGCTATGCAAATATTCATAAGATTTTTTAAAAAAAATAATGAAAACATAAAAACAATAGCTGTTGGGGATAATTATAACGATTTAGACATGTTAAAAATTAGTGATTATCCATGTCTAGTGTTTAATGATAGATTTAGGTTAGATCAAATCTATATAGATAATTTAATATCTACAAATAAGCCATCTCCTGAAGGCTGGGCTGATGTGATTAAAATGGCTATGGAAAAAATCTCAGAAAATGAATAACATTTGACATGAGTGAATTTTCTCAGAATGGAATTATATCTACTTTACACGATTTTAAAACAAGATCGACTACTGAAATAGAAAACGATCTTTTAAAATTTTCAAAAGAAAGAAAGATGGAATTAATTTTACCTTCTCTTTACTCTGAATTAGAGGGTACTGCCCTACCTAAAATTATTGAAGAAATAAGTAAAACTAAATATCTAAATCACATTATAATAGGATTAGATAAAGCAAATGAACAACAAGCTAAAAAGGCTTGGAAATTTTTCAAAAAATTAAAAACCCCTTTTACTATTTTATGGAATGATGGACCGAGATTAAAAAAATTAGACAAAGAACTTAAAATGAAGGATTTATCTCCTAATGAAATGGGTAAGGGTAGAAATGTCTGGTACTGCATTGGTATGTCCATTGCAAGAGATACGGCAAGATCTGTTGCTTTACATGATTGTGACATAAAAACTTATGATAGAAGAATGTTAGCAAAACTTTTTTATCCTGTTGTAAATCCTCTTTTTAACTTTGAGTTTTGTAAGGGTTACTATCCAAGAGTGGCTAATGGAAAAATGAATGGAAGAGTTGCTAGATTACTTGTATTTCCATTAATAACAGCTTTAGAGAAAACCCTCGGGAGAAGTGATTATTTAGATTTTATGAAATCTTTTAAATATCCTTTAGCAGGAGAATTTTCATTTAGAAGAAATATTCTTCCTGAATTAAGAATTTCATCTGATTGGGGTATTGAAGTTGGGGTGCTATCTGAAATGCAAAGAAATTTCTCTCCACAAAATATATGCCAAGTCGATTTAGCAGATAGTTATGATCATAAACACCAAGACTTGTCTATTGATGATCAAACAAAAGGTTTATCAAGGATGTCTATAGATATAATTAAAACATTTATAAAAAAATTAGCAACACAAGGAAATTCTTTCAGCAGAGAAACATTTAGATCCCTAAAAGCCACATACTATAGATCTGCTCTAGATCTTATAGATATATATAGAAATGATGCGGAGATGAATGGGCTAAAATTCGATTCACATACTGAAGAAAAAACTGTTGAATTGTTTGCAGCAAATATAATGAAAGCTGGAGAAGCATTTTACTTAAATCCAATGGATACACCTTTTATTCCTACTTGGAGTAGAGTGAAAAGTGCTATTCCTGATTTTTTAATAAGATTAAAAGAAGCAGTTAATGAAGATAATAAAAAATATAGTTAATGTTATCTCAAAAAGATCAAAAAAAAATTAATTCAAAACTTATAAGTATTTATAAAGGAATAGAATTATCCTCAAATGTTAATACCTATTCTGAAGAAATTTTTAAAATTATTAATAAATTTAATAAAACCCATTCAAAAAAAAAAATTAAAATTTCCGAAAAGACATCTGTAGTAATATGTTATGGAGATAGCTTAATTGAAAATAATCAAAAAAAATTATTAAAGATATTTCAAAATTTTTATAAAAAAAAACTAAATAAATATTTTAATACTGTACATTATTTACCGTTCTATCCATCAAGTAGTGATAGTGGCTTTGCAGTTAAAGATCATTATAAGATTGATCAGAGATTAGGGAGTTGGTCGGATATTAATAATTTTTCCAAAAAAAATTCCATTATGGCTGATATTGTAATAAATCATGCTTCAGCTAGAGGCTTATGGTTTAAGAACTTTTTAAAGGATAAATCACCAGGAAAAAATTATTTTTTAACAGTTGATAAAAAATTCAATACTTCAAAAGTAGTTCGTCCAAGAGATCATAAATTACTAAAAAAAATAGATATTTTTAAAAAGAACGATTATTTATGGAGAACTTTCAGTCCTGATCAAATTGATCTTAATTTTAAAAACCCATCAGTTTTATTAAGATTTATTAAAATTATGATCAATTTAATATCTCATGGTGTCACAATATTTAGATTAGATGCCATAGCTTATTTATGGAAACAAAGTGGAACCAAAAGTATTAATTTAAAACAAACTCATGAAATAATTAAGTTATTAAGATTAATTTGTAACTTGTTAAATGTATCAATAATAATTGTTACTGAAACTAACTTACCTGAAAAAGAAAATATAAGTTACTTTGGGAAGCATGATGAGGCTAATTGGATTTATAATTTTTCACTTCCACCTTTATTAATGCATGCTTTTTTATTTGAAAATAGTTCAGCACTTAACAAGTGGAGCAATAAACTTCCATCAACAAAATTGGGTAATAATTATCTTAATTTTATTGCATCACACGATGGAATAGGAATGAGACCTGCAGAAGGTATTCTATCAAAAAACTCAATAAAAAATCTACTAAAACGCTTAAAGAAAAATGGTTCTAAATTTTCTTTTCGAAAAATACAAAATAAAACCAAAAAGGTTTATGAAGCAAATATAACTGTTTTTAACGCCTTGCAAAAATCTGATAATGATCCTAAAGGTAAATACTTTTTTGGAAGATACATCTCGGCTCATGCAATAATGATTTCCTTTGAAGGTATCCCTGCAATATACTTTAATTCATTATTTGGTACTTCAAATGATGAGGCAAAGTTTATTATTTCTGGTAATAATAGAGATGTAAATAGATATAGATGGAATAATACAAATTTACTAAATAAGTTAAAAAATAATAAATCAAAGCAATATATATTTTATAAAAATATTACTGATTTATTAGAAATAAGAAGAAAACAATCAGCTTTTCATCCTAATGCTTTTAGACAGACTTTAAATCTTGGGCCAAAAATATTTTGTTTTAAGAGAGTAAGTTTAGATAAAAAACAAACAATTTTTTGTATTACAAATTTATCTTCTAAAGTTCAAAATACAAAAATAAATATCAACTTAAATAATTGTAAAGATTTAATTGAATCAAATAATAAATATAAAAACACAAAAACTATAGAACTTCAGCCATTTCAAACTATTTGGTTATCAAGAAAGTAATTTAATTTGTATATAATAAATTTTCAGTTTTGAGTTTTTGATTTTCTTTAAGTAGTTCAATAATTAGATCTTTCATAACTTTATTTTCCTTAATAACTTTATTTGCTAATTTAGTTTTTCTCTCATTTTCTCTAATTAACTGTAATTGATCAAATGAACTTTCTAATTGTGGATCTGCTGGAATTATTCTCTCTGATATTTTTAAACGATTTTGTAATTTTTTACTTATTGAAAAACTAACACTGTTATCGAGTAAACCATCTAAATTGTTGTGATCTAAATTAAAATTTAATGCTAGGCCTTTAGTATTTTTTGTCAAAGATAATCCTACTCTTTTAGCAAATACACCATTCATTTCATGATTTGCATTTTTGTTTTCTCCATCTGCTACTATAGCTATATCATCACTTAAAGTGTTATTGTAAGAAAGCCCGGTATAAGGTTTTAACACAAACCCATTTTTTGTAATTTTTGAATATTCTACATTAAAACCAGCACTAAAAACTTGGTCAATTGCTGTATCAACTGATAAATCACCATCAGTAAAATTTGATAAATATTTTGGAAGTCTATGAATACCGTAAATACTACTTACTTTTAAATTTAACTTACTTTTTTGGTCTATTTCTTTAGATTGATTATAATTACTTTGAACTGCCATAAACTGACTAATATTGTTATTAGATATTATCTGTTTTGTTTCTGTTTCAAGATCGTGAGTTTTATTACTTGATAAACCGAATAATGTATTAAAATTAAAATTATTTGAATCATTTCTTATGGTATAGCCAAAACTTAAATTTTCACTTTCAGCTCCCTCATAATTATTAAATTTAGCATTTTGATTAAATGCAGCTAAATAAGCACTAATTTTTTTATCTGACATATCGTCTTGATGGAAGTAACTTGAAATACCTTTAATCGAATTTGTATAAACGTTATCCCTTTTTTGATTGGATAAAAGTACTGTTTCGCCATTATTATTTTCGTTTAATGAATCGAATACTTTATTTAGGCTAGATAAAAATATTTCTGATCTGTATTTTTTATTATGGCTATCAATATCCAAGTCCTCACCATAAACATACAAAAAACCATCAGTTTCTAAATTATCTGGATCTGGATCACTATTATTGTCCAGTATTACATAATTATCATTTCCACATAGATTATTTGTAATCACCATATTTGTTTTACCGTGAATTTCTATTTTTTGATCCTTTGAAATACTACAATCTAAAGTCATAGTTGTAGCTGATGAATTTAAATCAATCTCACCCTCATAAGTACCATCCCCTTTTGTGACAATATCTATGCCTGTACTTGAAGAGTTAAGAATTAATATGGAATTATCAGACCCTGATATAGTACCAGAATTATTAATTGTAGTATTAAACATTCCTTGTGCGCTTTTTCCAAGTCCTATTCCATCTGAAGTAGTGCTTGCTATTGCACTAATTGTACCAAAATTATTTAAAATATTATTTACTCGTGCACTACCATCATTTTCGTACCATATTCCATATCCATTTGCAGAAGTTGCTGAAATAGTTCCA
>CACGET010000026.1 GCA_902572155.1 uncultured Pelagibacteraceae bacterium
AAACAAGTTTTAATAGAAGCTTTTGTCGTAGAAGCAGACAAGACATTTAGTAAAGGCTTAGGTTCAAGAATAGCTGCTATGAGTAAAAAAGAAACTTCAGGTGAAGCTGGCTCGACTGTAATTTCAGGAATTACTGGGGGGGGCATCCACTACACCAGGTGGCATTTCACTTGGTGCTGCAGCTGGAACGGTAACAGAAAATGGTTTAACAGGCGCTACAAGTGGTATTGGAATTATTAAAACATTTTCAACTGCAGCTCTTAAAATTGAATTAGAGGCACTAGAATCTTTAGGTACAACAAGAATAGTTTCATCACCAAGTGTATTTACTCTTAACAATCAAGAAGCAAAAGTAACTCAAGGAACAGAGATACCTTACACAGTAATTGTTGATGGAGAGGCTACAGTTGAATTTAAAGAAGTAGCATTATCTTTGACGGTAACTCCTAGCATAATAGGAGATGGAAATGTACTTCTAGACATTTTAGTAAGTAATGACTCACCGGACACTACTCTTGGAACTGATGAACCAGCAATTAAAACAAATGAAATTGATACAAAATTATTAATAACTGATGGAGATATAGTTGTAATTGGTGGAATTAAAATTGACAGTGCAGAAAGCACTGGTTCAGCAACACCTGGTCTAAGTAAAGTGCCTGTAGTTGGAAACTTATTTAAAGGAAAATCAACTACTGATAAGTTAGATGAGATGTTAATTTTTATAGCACCAAGAGTGGTAGATTAAATGTTTAAAAGTAAACTTGATAATAAAAGTGAACAAAATATTATTAATATGCTTCTTGATCATGATCAATTAACAAATGATCAATTAACTAAGATTAAAAAAGGAAGCCCAGAAATTGGAAAAACGGAGCTAGAAACTGCATTTGAGTTTAAATTTACAGATGAAGATAAAATTTTAAGCACTCTATCATCTACGTATTCATTAGAAATTATTGATTTATCACAAATAAGTATTACTGAGGAAATTTTAGAAATTTTAAGTTTAAATTTTTTAGAAACCCATCAAATTGCACCATTTGAAATAAATGGTAATTTATTGAAGATATCTATTCCAGACGGATCGAAATTAAGCTTAGTTAAATCTATTGAAAATATGAGTCGTAAGAGAGTTGAAATATTTTCATCTGGATTATCAGATATAAACAATTTTATAGATAAAATTAAAAAACTAAAAGAGGATGGTGAAGACTCAGATTTATCAAAAGCTTCCCTTGAAAGAAATGAAGTTCAGGAGGAAATGGTAACTGTAGATGATGATATAATTGAATTTGGAAACAAAATTATTGGAAATGCAGTTGATATGGGTGCAAGTGATATTCACATTGAATGTTTTAGGGAAACCGCGAAAGTAAGATATAGAATTGATGGTATTTTAAGAGAAATGGATAATCTCTCATCTGTTTTGTTTCCTCAATATGATGCAATTGTAGCAAGAATTAAGATTATTAGTAAACTTGATATTGCAGAACGAAGAAAGCCTCAAGATGGAGCTGCTTCATTTAAAACTGATAAAAAGGAGGTGGACCTTCGTGTGTCTATATTACCAACTGTAAATAAAGAACGAGTTGTAATGAGGATTTTGGATAAATCAGCAGGAGACGTGACTTTAGATGAGCTTGGATTTGAAACACAAGATTTAGAAAAATTAAAGAAAGCGGTTTCTTCTCCTCAGGGAATGGTATTGGTAACTGGACCAACTGGTAGTGGTAAGACTACTACACTTTATAGTATTTTAAAACATATTAACAAACCTGAAATGAATATTTTGACAGCAGAAGATCCTGTTGAATATGAATTAGATGGAGTGGGGCAAGTTCAGGTAAAAGAGTCTATTGGCTTTGGATTTGAAGAGTCCTTAAGATCTTTTTTAAGACAAGACCCAGAAGTTATTCTAGTTGGAGAGATTAGGGACCAAGCGACAGTTGAAATAGCTCTAAAAGCCTCATTAACGGGTCACTTGGTATTTAGTACTCTTCACACAAATGATGCTCCAAGTTCAATAACTCGTTTACTTAATATGGGAACTCCCAATTATTTAATATCAGCCGCCTTAACTTTAATTATGGCACAGAGATTAGCTAGAAAAAATTGTGCGGAATGTGCTGAAATTGATGAAAATATTACTCCTAAAATATTAAATGATATTGGTTTAGCTACAGCTCTTCATGATAGAGCAAAAATTTATAAAGGCAAAGGTTGTGATAAATGTGGTAATTCCGGATACAAAGGAAGAATGGGGATTTATGAAATTTTACTTGTCGATAGAGATTTAAAAAATGGAATTTTACAAAATCTTACTCAAACAGAATTAGAGGGTATTGCAAAAAAAAATGGATTTAAAACGATGCAACAAATGGCACATGATTTGCTATTAAGTGGAGAATTATCTTACAGTGAATATGATAGAGTAATTCAATCTGATGCGAAATAGACTATGCCAGCAGAACTATTAAATTTTCATTATAAAGGAATATCACTTGGAAAATATGTTGAAGGTGATATTGAAGCTCTAAATGATGCTGATGCAGCACATAAATTAAAAGACCAAAAAATAATTATAACAAAACTTAAAAAAGAAAAGAAAAAGGTCATTGTTACAAATCAAAAGAAAAAAGGTAAAGGAGTTTTGTTTGGCACAGGTGTAGGAGCAAAAGATATTTTAGTTTTTTGTAAACAATTTGCTACAATGCAAAGAGCAGGCCTTCCTATTTTAGAAACATTAAAATTACTTGAAGGTCAAACCACTCGCCCTGGAATGAAAAACATAATAGAAAAAATTCGAACTGATCTTGAACAAGGAAATTCTCTTTCAAAATGTTTCGAACAACATCCTAAAGTTTTTGATACTGTAATTACAAATTTGATTAAGGCTGGTGAAGCTTCTGGTAAATTAGATACATTTATGGAAAAAATTGTAGTCAATCTTGAAAAGAAAGAAAAAATTAAAAGTCAGATCAAAAGTGCATTTTTCTATCCTGGTGTTCTTTTAACTGTTGCAGTAAGTGTTTCTGTTTTCATGTTAACAAACGTAGTTCCTACATTTGTAGAGATGTATGAAAATATGGGTATGGGTGACAATTTACCAGGAGCCACAAAAACAATTATGGCAATGAGTGCATTTGTAAGTGACAGTCGTGGCTTAATAACTCTCTTTAGTATTGTAGCATTCGTTGTATTATTTAAGTTTGCTGTTGCAAAAAGTTATCCTTTAAAAAAAGCATGGCATCAATTTCATTTCAAAATTCCTATTTTTGGAAATTTAGTATCTAAATCAATTTTAGCTAAAGTATCAATTGTATTAGGAAACCTTAATCAAGCAGGAGTAGATTTAATAGAAAGTATAGATATTGCAAAAGAGGTAACTACAAATGTAATAGTAATCGAATCTTTAGATAGAATAAAAAAAGGAATTTACTCTGGGGAAACTTTAACAAAGCTTTTTTTACAAGAAAAAGTATTTCCAGGAACATTTAGCCAGCTTATTTCCGTTGGTGAACAAACTGGAAGTTTAGACGAAATGTTTAATTCAGTTGCAAATTATTATGAAGAAGAATTTGATACAGCTGTTGCTAATTTATCAAGCTTAATTGAGCCTATTATGATAGTATTCATGGGTCTTACAATCGGAGGTTTAATGCTTGCGATGTATTCTCCCATATTCAATATTGGTGATATTATTCAATAAATTTGACAATTTTATAATATTCAATTTCATTTAGGTGTTGATTTTAAATAAGTTTTTGGCATAATATATAAATCTTGCGTGGGAGCGCTTGATAATAAATTAAAAATTTGGAGTCAGAGTAGTATGAAAAAGAAAAAACATATAAAAGGTTTTACACTTATTGAATTATTAGTTGTTGTAGCGATCATTGGAGTTCTTGCTGCAGTCGGAGTTACAGCTTTTTCTGGCTTTACAGAAAATGCTAAGAAAAAAGCAATGCAATCAATCCATGCTGCTTTAGTTAAGAAAATGTCAGCAGAGATAAAGAAGTGCGAACTTGGAAATACAACATTTATGAATGGTACTACTAGAACAGGTGGTAATTATAGTAGACCTTGTAGTACTAACAAGAATACTATGGCGGTTTACACAAGAGATGGAGCAATACAGACAGCTAAAGATAAAAATCCTTTTTTAACATCTCAATATGCAGTTTATAGTGGATCATCTTATTATAAAGGTAGATCTTATATTTGGGCCTCAGGACCAAATACATACATTAGATCTTGTTGGAATGATGGTTGTGGAACTAATGACCGTCAACAAGATATGATTGCGATGGAATAGATACAAATTTAAATTAAAATTAAAGTATTATGAAACCCTTAGCTAAAAAAAACTTAGTTAAGGGTTTTACTTTAATAGAATTGTTGGTTGTTGTGGCAATAATAGGGGTCTTGTCAGCAATAGGAATAGTAGCTTATAGTGGAATATCTGAAAGTTCAAAAAGAAGCCAAGCAGAAACAACTTTACAATCAATCTATTTAGCTCAACAAGAATATAAATCAAACAATGGTGGATATTATTATAACAGTAACCAAACTAACATAGTAAATAATTTATTTGATGGAGTTGATGATTTAAGTGGACAAGAATATACTTTTTCAATCACAGGAAATGCAAACGCAGGAACAATGTGTATTAGAGCAACTAAATCAGGTTCAACAACCCTATATTTAAATCATCTAAAAAAAAAAACCAATTGCTAATTTAATTTTATTTAAAAAATTAGATTTTATTAATATTCTATTTGAGTAGATCTTGTAATTTATTTTCTTTTTCTAAAGCTCTTGCTTCATCGTAACCACCAATATGCTCCTCATCGAAAAATATTTGAGGAATAGTTCTTTTACCATTAGCTTTTTTAATCATTTCGTCTATTGCGCCATCAACTGTTGCAATATTTATTTCTTTATAGTCAACATTATTTCTTGTTAGCAATCTTTTTGCTGCATCACAATAATTACAAAGAGGACCTGTATAAATAGTTACGTTTTTCATAGCTTAAAAATAGTCATTCTTTTTAATTTTACTAGTAATTTTTTTTCTGGAATATTCAAATTTTTTTCTGTGTTTAATGCTTTTTTGATTTACTCTTTTTCTCCATAATCTAAATGATGTAGGTTTAACAGATCTTCGCATAATCTTAATTACCTCAGACTCTGTTTTTCCTGTCTTTTTCTCTATTTCTTCAAAAGTAATACGATCTGCCCAAGCAGCCCAAATAATCCAATCTGGGTCATTTACATTTGGCTCAGGGTTTTTAACTCTAGTTATGGGGGTGTGACCTTTTTTTTTCATAAATCCCTTATATTTTAAATATTTTATTAATGCATTAATTTAAGCTAATGATATTATAATTCTTGATAGTCCTTCTTAGCCATCTTTAGCTCCCGGTTTTTTAGGACTATCCATCATATAAAATGCTTCCCTCAAATTATTTTCTATTTTTACAAATAATTATATTTTTATTTATTACTCCAGGAACACCTAGAATAGTGATCATTTCTTATTCTATGAATTATGGAATTCAAAAATGTGTATGGACTGCAATTGGAGATATAACAGCAAATATTATTCAAGCTACATTAGTTATTTTTTTTATTGGTTCTTTTTTTTCAGAAAACACCGAGTTACTAAATATTATTAAGTGGATTGGAGTAATATACATCTTATATTTAGCTTATGACCTTTATAATACCGGACCCAAAGACATAAATACAAAAAATATTTTATCAAAAAATTTCTTTTCTTTTTTTAAAGATGGGTTTTTAGTTGCAGGCACCAGCCCTAAAGCATGGATGTTTTTTCCTTTAATATTTCCTCAATTTATTGATTTTAACTCTAATTATGTTGTTCAGTTTTTAATTTTAATTTCAACTTACATTGTCTTAGATTTTTTATCTTTAATTGGCTATGCTTTGTTAGCCCAAAAATTAATTAGATGGATAAAAACAAATCCAAAAACTATTAATACAATTTCTGCGAGTGTTTTAGTTATAATTGCTGGTATAATAGTCTTTAACCAACATTATTAATTTATATTTTGTATTTTATTGCCACTTGCAAAAAGTTTAATTTCTTTATTTAATTAGACATTAATTAATTAATAACAAAGGAAATAAAAATGAAAATAAATAGAGTTATCTTAAGTTTTATTTCTGCATTAGCAATTTTATTGTCTTCATCAGTTACATCTTTTGCAAAAGTTGTAGGTGATAAGATAATTTTAGGTTCTGCTATTTCATTGACTGGAAAATATTCTTCCAATGGTGTTCATACTCAAAATGGTTATAACATGGCTGTTGACAGAATTAATAGCATGGGTGGAGTTAAAGTTGGTGGAAAGACTTATAAGTTTGAAATCATTTACTATGATGATGAGTCAAACCCAAAAAGAGCAGCACAGCTTGCAGAAAGATTAATCTCTCAAGATGGAGTTGAGTTTATGCTTGGACCATATAGCTCAGGATTAACAAAAGCTATTGCGCCCGTTACTGAAAAGTATGGTGTGCCAATGGTTGAAGCAAATGGTGCTTCTAGATCTTTATTTACAAAAGGATACAAATATTTGTTTGCAGTACTTGCACCGGCAAATTTATATCTTGATGTAGCTATTGATTTAGCAGTTGAGAAGAACAATGGAAAACCTGTAACAGTAGCTATGGCTTTTGAACAAGATGCCTTTTCTCAAGATGTAAGACTAGGTGTTTTGGAAGCAATCGAAAGAACTGGATCTAAAAAAGTTATAGATGATAAGCTACCGAAAGAGCTAAATGATATGGCAGCAACTTTAGCAAAAGTTAAAGCTGTAAAGCCAGATGTTCTTGTGGTTTCAGGTCATACAAAAGGTGCTTTAACTGCAGTTAGACAAATTGCTGAAATGAAAGTTGATGTACCAATGCTTGCAATGACACACTGTGATGCTGCGAAATTATCAAAACAACATGGTAAAAATTCTCAGTATGCATTATGTGCTTCACAATGGCACAAAACATTAACTTACAAGGATGATTTTTTTAAAGATGGCATGACTTATGATGCTGACTTTAAAAAATTATTTGATTATGCACCACCTTATCAAGCAGCCGAGTCTTCAGCAGCTTTATTGGTTTTTAAAGATGCATTTGAAAGAGCGAATTCTTTTGACAAAGTAAAAGTTAGAGATGCTCTTGCCGCTACTGACATGCAAACTTTTTATGGAAATATAAAATTTGCAGCAGGTGGTCAGAATGTTGATAAGCCAATGGTGTTATTCCAAGTTATGTGTGATGGTGATAAATGTGAAAATAAAGTTGTAGCTCCTACTAAATGGGCTTCAGCTGAATTGATACATCCTATTCCTTCTTGGTCTGAAAGATAATATATAATATGTAAAATGCTCCCTAGTATTAGGGGGCATTTAATATAATAAGTTTTAAATTTACTTAGAAAGTTTCAAAAATTTTTTATGGATCTACTTATATTTCAAGTACCAATATTAATGGTACAAGCTTCATTAGATGGAATATTACTTGGAATTTTGTTTGCACTCATAGCATATGGGATGGCTCTACAATGGGGAGTAATGAACATAATAAACATTGCACAAGGAGATTTAGTAATTCTTGGTGGTTATATTACTTATTTTATGTATCTTTCAGGTATACATCCAGCTTTAGGAGTAATAGTTGCTCCAGCAATAATGTATTTTGTAGGGGTGGGTCTTTACAAATTAGTAATTAATAAAGTTGTAGATAGAGATTTGTTTATCTCGATACTTGCTACATTTGGTATAAGTATACTTTTTATGCAGCTAATGAACTTTGCATTTGGTGCTGACGTTGTTCTGGCTAATTCTGAATTTGGCACAACTATGTTATTTAATAATTCAGTTACACTTCCAAATTCTAAATTATTTTCAGCGCTTATAAGCATTATTTTTGCAATAGGTCTTGTTGTTTATATGAAAAAATCAAAGTTAGGTCGTGCAATTAGAGCCACAGCACAAAATGCTAGAGCAGCAAAAATTTTAGGAGTTGATACTGAAAAAGTTTATGCAGCGACATTTGGAATTAATGCAGCACTTTGTGGTGTAGCAGGTGCCTTAGTTGCTATAACATTTACAATTCATCCTTATATGGGGCTACCATATACTATTAGATCTTTTATGATTGTTATTATTGCGGGACTTGGAAATTTACCAGGAGTTGCGGTCTCTGGTATGGGTTTAGGAGTTTTTGAAGAATTTGCTGATTATATTCTTGGAACAGAATTTAGAATAGGGTCAGTATTTTTATTGTTAGTTTTGATATTAGTTTATCGAAGATTTAAACTTTCAAAAAAAAGAGAGTATTTAAAATGAAAAATAATAATGTCATTTTTTATGCTGCAATACTAATTTTTGGTGTACTTGCGCCATTCATGTTGCCAGCTTTTAAGGTTCAGCTATCTATACTCTGTATTTTGATTGTTTTAGCTTTAACTTGGAATATTCAAGGTGGTGAAATGGGCTATAACTCTTTTGGAAACATTCTTTTTTATGGTCTGGGAATGTATCTTTGTGCATCCGTTCAAGTAGGTATGTTTTTTCCACTTGCAGAATGGACGGAAAGTGGTGGAGAAAAAACTTTTTTACATACACCTACACAATTTTTTCAAGGTATGGCCTTTGGACTTTTGGTTGCAGCAATTGTTCCAACAATAGTTGCAGGTTTAATTGGTTATGCAATTCTAGGACTTAGAGGACATTATTTTGCAATTTGTACATTAGGTTTAGGTGTGGCTGCTGGTGAAATTTCGGGTGGAATAGAAATAATTGGAGCAGGACAAGGGTTCACTACTCCTCCGTTTCCAGACGTTGGAAACTTAGAGTCGAGAGGACAATTTTTTTATTTTTTAAGTTTTATAGTACTTGTATTAACTTTTGTTACTGTAAAATCAGTTTATTCAACACGATTTAGATTAATTCTTAATGCGATAAGGGACAATGAAGACAAAGCAGAAGCAATGGGAATTCAAACAATGAAATATAAAATTATTGGTTGGATGATATCAGCTTTCTTTTGTGGATTAGCAGGCGGTATCATGGGAGGATTAGTTGGCTATATAGATTCTACAGATGTTGCTTTTGATGGAAGAGAAATGGGTGTGTTCATGGTTTTAATGGCAATACTTGGTGGTAAAGGAACGTTATGGGGGCCAATTATTGGTGCAACTTTATTTCACTTATTTAAAGAGGGTTTCTGGACTTACTTTTTAGGCTGGCAGTATGTTGCACTAGGTGTATTGATTGTGGTAATCGTAATTTATTTTCCTGAAGGATTGATGGGATGGCTTAGAGAAAAGTATCCTGAAAGATTTGGAGAAGTGGTTGATGAGGCTGATAGAAAGGCTCAAGTAGAATTAAAATGAGTATTTTAGAAGTAAATAATGTTAGCAAATCTTTTGGAGGTGTAAAAGCCAATGTTGATATATCGATGTCAGTTGAAAAAGGAAAAATTGTTGGCTTAATCGGCCCAAATGGGTCTGGAAAAACTACTTTGTTCAATTCTATTGTTGGTACATACCCAATAGACAATGGATCTATAAGATTTAATGATAAAGAAGTATCTGACTTGCCTGTTCCTGTTATAGCAAAACTTGGTTTACTTCGTACATTTCAGCAAACAAGAATTTATGGAAAATTAAATTGTATAGACAATATGTTAATCAGCCATAAAGGAAGTGATGAAAGCTTAGTTTCTATATTTACAAAAATTCCTCAAGAACTAACCGATAAAGCTGAAAATTTATTGAGCTTTGTTGGTCTATATCAAAAAAGAAAATTAAGAGCTGGAGATTTGTCATTTGGACAGCAAAAACTATTAGAACTTGCAATGGCTTTAATGAATGAACCTGAAATGCTTTTGTTAGATGAGCCAACAGCTGGAATAAATCCAACATTAATTAATGGCATTATTGATAGATTAATTACTGTAAATAAAGAATTTGGAATTACTCTTTTGGTAATCGAGCATAATATGAAGGTGATAATGCAATTAGCTGAAGATATTTTTTGTTTAGCCCATGGAAAGATGTTAGCGAATGGATCTCCAGATGAAATTAAAAATGATAAGCGAGTGATTGATGCTTATTTGGGAGCACAATAATGTCAAATCAGTATGAGGTACTTGGAAAAGCACCATCCTCTGACGATTTAAAAAAGTTATCTCCAAATGAAATTCATTTAACAATTAAAAATCTAAAAGCCGGTTATGGTAAAATGGAAATTTTACATGACTTTGATCTCTATGTGAATAAGGCACAATCTCTATGTTTAATTGGACCCAATGGAGCAGGTAAATCAACAATACTTCATTCAATTTATGGGTTTACGAATATATTTTCAGGACAAATAGAAATTGAAGGTAAAGAAATTACAAATTTGACACCAGCTGAAAAATTAAAATCTGTTGGTATTGCTTATATTCTTCAAGATAATTCTGTATTTCCAGATATGACGGTTGAAGAAAATTTGTTAATGGGAGGATATATAAAAGATAAAACAGAAGAGTCATATGAAGAAGCGGAAAAAATTCTTAAAAAATATGAGAGATTAGGAAATAGAAGAAATCAACCAGCAAAAGTTTTATCGGGAGGTGAAAGACGATTGCTTGAAATTTCAAGAGCTCTTGTCATGAAACCATCAGTCTTACTAGTAGATGAACCTTCTATTGGATTAGAACCAAGATATATTGATATGGTTTTTGAAATTTTAAGAGATCTTCAACAAAACGAAAAAAAGACCATAATTCTTGTTGAGCAAAATGCCAAAAAAGGTCTTGAATTTGCTGACATAGGTTATGTTTTAGTATCAGGTCAAACGGCAATTGCTGGAAAAGGAGATGATTTACTGAACAATCCCGATGTTGGAAGATTATTTCTTGGCGGTTAATGATATATAAAAAATTTTTCTTTAAGGGATTTAGATCAATTTTATCTCACGATAGTCCTGCTATAGCACTTGGGTGTTGTTTTATTGCAATTGGTGCACTTTTAAAAAATTTAGGATTTAATATTCAAGAAAGCATATTTTCAACCATGTTAACTTATGCATTACCAGGTTCTTTGGTGATGGCAGAGTCATTATTGGTAGGCGCATCTTTATTGAATATTTTTTTAGCGGTTTGGTTTGTGAATGCACGTTTATATCCAATGACAGTCTCATTATTTCCACTGATGATGCATAAAAGTCAACCAAAGTGGAAATATTATTTTTCATGTCATTTTATAGCTGTTTCAGCTTGGTTAATTATGAAAAGTAATTATAAAAAAATACCTAAAAATTTTCGAATTGATTACTGGATTGGTATAGGAAGTGCAACATGGAGTGTTGCAGTATTAGGTACTTTTATAGGATTTTATATCTCTGAATATCTAAACAAAGATATGTTAATAGGTTTAGCAATTTTAAATCCTATCTACTTTTTATGTATGATGGTTGGAGCTGCAAAAACTATTCAAATTACTTTATCTGTTTTACTTGGAATAATTTTAGGACCAGTTTTTTATTATTTTTCTCCAGAATGGTCTATTTTATTAGGAGGAGTAGTTGGAGGAACTATCGCATATCTTATTGGAGAATTAAATGTCAGCTAATATTATTAATGCTATTTTAGTTACATCCCTAGCAACTTTTATGTCAAGGTTTTTAGGTGCCATCAGTTCAGAGGGAATTAAAGAAAATTCAAAAATATTTAGGTGGTTTAATTGTTTAGCATATGCAACGTTAGCAGCATTAATAGCTAGAACAATAATATTTCCTGCAGGAATATTATTAGATACAAGTTATCTTTGCCGTTTTGTAGTTGTAACATTTTCTATATTTATATTTTTTATTACAAGAAAAAATTATGTATACCCAACTGTATTTTCTGCTTTATCATTAGCAATTTTAAATAATTTCTTTTAATATTGTATTAAAAAAATTGCTATTTTAAGGATGTTTAATTAAAATTTATTATGCAAAAAATTCCTGGAATTGAAATATCTGTACATGAAAAATCTAAAAGAATTATTAAAATTATTTTAGAAAATGAGATTATTGATAAATTGATATTTCCATTTAATAAATTTGACTTAACAGCTTTAGAATTAAAACCCTTTACTCGATTTACAATTGCAAAAAGTTTTGATGACTTAACAAATAATCAATTAGGTATTTTACTTAATTCGATTTTGAAAGACAGATCAACCGGTTGTTTTGTAATTGGTCCTAAGAATATTACATCTAAAATAAATGATAAATTTTTAGTTAAATTATCAACAGCAATAACACATTTAATTGGAACGCCCAATTATGATTCAATGGCAGGAAAATATTATGCACGATTTCATGTAAAACATGAAGATAATAGCGACTCATATTTACGAAAAGCATATCGAAATATGGATCTTCATACAGATGGGACTTATGTTAAAGAAGTGACTGACTGGTTGTTAATGACTAAAATTGAAGAACAAAATGTAGTAGGGGGTGAAACTGCCATGTTGCACCTTGATGACTGGGAGCATTGTAAAGATTTATTTAATGATCCTGTTGGTAAAGAAGATTTTATTTGGGGATCACCAAAAAGTAAGAACATAGATTATAAAGTTGAACATCCAGTTTTTACAACGGATAAAGATGGTTTGCCAAATATTTCATATATTGATCAATTTCCAGAACCAAAAAATATGAAACAAGGCAATTTTCTTCAAAGACTTTCAGATGCATTAGAGGAAAGTAAGAATAAAGTAATCACAGAACTACCTGTCGGTTATTCAGTTATAGCAAATAATTATTTTTGGCTTCATGGAAGAAAACCATTTAAGGAAAATAAGGAATTAATTAGAGAATTACTTAGAATAAGAGGCTCTTTTTTTATTAATTAATTCAATATAATCACTATAAAGTAATCAAATTTATGAAATTAGGATTTATTGGTACAGGCAAAATCGCTTCATCAGTGATAACTGGTGTATGTAATTCCAAAATTTATTTTAAAAAAATTATTATTTCTTCTAGAAATAAAAAAATTTCTCAAAACCTAAAAAAAAGATTTAAAAAAATAGTTATAGCTAAAAATAATCAACAAATTGTTGATAATTGTGATTGGGTCTTTTTGTCCATCACACCAACAGTTGGTCAAAAAATTATTAAAGATTTAAGATTTAGATCTAATCAAACAATAATTAGTTTTATCTCTACAATCACTTTATCTCAATTAAAAAAATTAATAAAAGTAAAAGCAAAAATTGTGAGAGCAATTCCTTTACCCCCAATTTCTTTGAAGAAAGGACCTGTACCAATTTCTCCACCAAATAAAAAGATAAAAGCTTTTTTTGATAAACTAGGGACTGCTGTTGAAATTAAAAATGAAAAATTATCAATTAATTTTTGGTCTACATCAGGAATGATGGCTCCCTTTTATGAGTTTTTAAGAACGATGATAAGTTGGTTGGTAAAGAGAGGAGTTAAAAGAAAGGATGCTCAAAAATACATTACCTCATTGTTTCTAGCTTTATCTGAGGATGCTGTAGTAAATTCTAAAAAAGATTTGAAATTTTTAGTAAAAGACTCTCAAACTCCAAAAGGTCTTAATGAGCAAGGTGTTAAAGAATTGACTAAAGCAGGATTCTACAAATCTTTAGAAAAAACTTTAAATAGTATTCATAAAAGACTTAACAGATAAACTGAATGTCAGAAAATATATTAGAAATAAATAATCTTTCTAAATATTTTGGAGGATTAGCAGCAGTTTCTAATTGTTCATTAAATGTTAAAAAAGGAACCATAACTGGTATTATTGGCCCAAATGGTTCAGGTAAAACAACTTTATTCAACCTAATAGCTGGAAATTTAAAATCATCAAAAGGTGAAGTGATTTTTAATGAAGAGAGCATTACCGATCTTCCAGCACATGAATTATTTTCTAAGGGACTTTTAAGAACTTTTCAAATAGCTCACGAGTTTTCAAATTTAAGCGTTTTAGAAAATTTAATGATGGTCCCTCCCAATCAGTCTGGAGAAAATTTATTGAATGCTTTAATTAAACCAGCTCTAGTAAAAAAAGAGGAAGAACAAATTCGTATGAAAGCTTATGACGTTGTTGATTTTTTAAACCTTAAACATTTGGCAAATGAAAGAGCTGGAAATTTATCTGGTGGTCAAAAAAAATTACTTGAGCTTGGAAGAACAATGATGGTTGATGCAAAATTAGTTTTATTAGATGAGGTTGGTGCAGGGGTTAATCGAACTCTGCTTAAAGATCTTGGAACAGCTATTCTAAAACTAAATAAAGAAAAAAATTATACTTTTTGTATGATTGAACATGATATGGATTTTATTAGCAGAATGTGTGATCCAGTTATTGTAATGGCCGAAGGTTCAGTTTTGTTTGAAGGTTCTTCTAATGAGGTAAAAAAAAATGAAAAGGTAATAGAAAGTTACCTTGGTAGATCTAATATATCAGGAGACCCAAACTAATGGCATTTATAGAAGGAGTTAAAATGACAGCAGGTTATGGAGATGGTCCAGATATTATAAACACTTGTAGTATTAGTGCTAATAGAGGAGAAATTGTTGCAATTCTTGGTCCTAATGGTGCAGGTAAATCTACTGCAATGAAAGCAATGTTGGGTCTTCTTAATTTAAAATCTGGAAGTGTATTTCTCAATGGAAATGATATTTCAAAAATATCACCTCAGGAAAGAGTAAAGCAAGGTGTATCTTTTGTACCTCAAACTAGAAATGTTTTTGCTGAACTTACTGTTAAGGAAAATTTAGAAATAGGAGGTTTTTTAAGAGAAGAAGGCTTAGATAGAATGATAGATAGTATTTATGATTTATTTCCAATTTTAAGTGAAAAAAAATCTCAAATAGTAGGACAATTATCTGGAGGTCAAAGACAACAAGTAGCCTTAGGTCGTGCTTTAAT
>CACGET010000027.1 GCA_902572155.1 uncultured Pelagibacteraceae bacterium
TTTCATAAATGAAAATTTTTTTAAAGACTTATTAATTACCTCAAGTTCATTGATTATTCCATGCGTGATGTAGGGAGATAAACAAGAAATATTAGTTTTATTTTCAGGGCCAAAATCAAAATTTCTTAATTTTGCATATTCTAAAAGATTATTTTCAATAAAATGATTTAATTTTTCAACGGCCGCAACCCTCGAAGCTTCAAACATCATAATGTTTATTTTGATTTTTTCTTCTTTAAACCTAGCTTATCACTATGTCTTAATCTTAAAATTACTATTGCAGCTGCGATAAGAACTATCGCTACAGCTTCGTAAACTAAAGCTGATGGATCCATTTCTTTTCCTTGCAATATTATAAATCGAGCAAGTGCTGTTATTGCGATTAGAAGAGGAAGAGTTATGCTAATAGATTGTTGATCCCAAAATACTCTTACCATCGCCAATACCTCAAGATAAAGAAACATTAGTAGCAAATCAGCTAAAGTAACAGATTGATTTAAAAACATATTCTTAATTTCTATTCCAACGGCAATTACTGTGCTTATTAAAATTATACACATTAAAATTAATTGTAAATTTTTTGCTATTTTTTCCATTATTTATCTTTACTAAATGGGAGCCATTTTTCAAACACTGATTTAGAGGGCCCATCATAGGGTATTGAATACGAGCTTGGGTTAGGACTGGTTAAAACCTCTATTCCCTTTGAGAATATAAAAATAAACACAACTACGAAAACAATTACCATTATTTTAAATGGATCAAAATTTTTAGTTTTAAAAACACTGGCAGATTGTTCCTCAGCTTTATGAAAATGTTTGAATGTCATATAAACAGCAAATATTAAACCTATATGAGCAACATATAAACCAGCCCATCCAAACGCAAAAGTTGTATAAGAAAAAACATATAAGCTAAAAACTGTAGTCCAAATAAAACTTAAAACTAACAGGATTTGTAATCTTACAGTTTTTGGTAAAGATCTGAGATCATTTTTACTGTCATCAAATAAAATATTTGCAGCATCTACCATCCAGTTTTTAAGCGAGTCCATAATAATAAATTACAATTTTTAGATACTATCACAAATGTCAAATTGTCCTAAACTTTATTGTTAATTACTTTCGCAGTTTTGTCTTGTGAAAGTTAATAAATCTTTCAACATTCGCTTTATTAAAAGTTTTATTTTCCTCAAAAGAAACTTTCTTCATAGAGTATGCGGAGCTTTTTGTTTGCCTAGACTCAATAATTACATTTCCTTTATAAAGTTTAAGTTTAACCATCCCATTTACTTTATTTTTTTTAAGGTCAATGATTTTTTGAAGTTTTAATCTTTCATTAGAATACCAATATCCATTGTAAATAAGTTCTGCATATTTTGGCATTATTTGATCTTTTTTATGCATAGTATCTTTATCTAATGTTACTGACTCAATAGCTCTATGTGCATGAATTAACAAAGTTCCTCCAGGAGTCTCGTATACACCTCTTGATTTTATTCCAATAAATCTGTTTTCAACTAAATCAACTCTTCCAATTCCATTTTTACCTGCAATTTTATTTAGTTTTTCCAATAATTTTGATGGAGATGATTTTTTCCCATTAACTGCTACAGGATCTCCATTTTTAAAATTTATTCTTACAAAGCTAGGTTTGTTAGGTGATTTTTCAGGAGAAACAGTTCTTTGAAATATAAATTCAGGCGCAGAATTTTTTGGGTTTTCTAAAACCTTTCCCTCCGTAGAAGTATGAAACAAATTATCATCAACAGAAAAAGGAGGGGCTCCTTTTTTATCTTTAGGTATTGGTATGTTATATTTTTTTGCATAATTAATTAAATCAGATCTGGATTTTAATTTCCAAATTCTCCAAGGAGCAATTATTTTTATCTTTGGTCCAAAATAATAATATCCCAATTCAAATCTAACTTGATCATTACCTTTACCTGTTGAGCCATGAGAAACTGCATAAGCTTTAAATTTTTTAGCAACTCTAATTTGGTCTTTTGCAATTAATGGTCTGGCAATTGATGTGCCTAACAAATATACCCCCTCGTAGATAGCATGACCTCTAATCATTGGATAAACATATTCTTTTACAAATACATCTTTTAGATCTTTAATAATTATTTTTTTAACACCAAACTTTTTTGCATTTTTAATAATTTTTTTTTTGTCTATCTCTTGGCCTACATCAGCAGTATAACAGATTATTTCTGCATCATAATTTTCTTGTAACCATTTTAAAATTATTGATGTATCAAGCCCACCTGAGTAAGCAAGTACAATTTTTTTTTTACCTGTCATTAAATTAACTGCAAGAGGTCTTCGCAGAGTTATATGCTTTCGTAAATCCTAGAAGGGAATAATGATCTATAGTTTGAGAACCTTTTTGGTTATAGCCTGTAATCATAATTCTAGAGCCCCTCTTCATTTGTCTGACCATTTTTACTTCTATTTTATTATCTGCTATCCAAGCAAAACCAGATTGTTTGATATCAAACTTAAATTTATATTTACCTGAAACAGCTGTTACAGAATTATTTTTATTAAATTCATATCCAGGGGTAATACTAATTTCATCAGTAATTTTTTCATTAGGCCTAAAAGTTACAAATAGTTTAGCCTCTCTTTTGTTCGATTTTGGAGCTTGTAATATAGGCTTCGTCTGAGCAAAACAAACTTTACCACCTGTCTCAGTTAGTATCATTGTTTCCCAATCTTTAAATTTTCCAATGTTCTTTACTTCTTCTGATAAAGATTTGTTTACCAAGGTAAATAAAAAAATAAATAAAATAAGAATTATATTTTTAGTTAAGGACATGGGTTGGGATAAATTTTTTGAACTTCATTAATATCATTTATAACATCTTCTTCTAAGTTAACGTTTACACTTTCTATATTTATTTTCAACTGATCCATTGTAGTAGCTCCAATTATTACGCTTGTTATAAACGGCTGGACTTCACAGAATTTTAGACTCATCTGAGCGAAATCTAATTGGTGTTTCTTGGCTATTTCATAGTATTTTTCAATTGCAAGCTGTCCGTTCTCAGTTTTGTATCTAACAAATTTTTCTCCAAATAATTTCATCCTAGAATTCTCTGGTAGTTCTTGATTCCTATATTTTCCAGTTAAAAATCCGAATGCAAGTGGAGAATAAGCTAATAAACCACTTTTCTCTCTTATAGAAATTTCTGCCAACCCAACCTCGTAAGTTCTATTTAAGAGACTATAAGGATTTTGAACGGACATCATCCTTGGAAGATTTTTATTATTAGAAATCTCTAGAAATTTTGATAACCCCCAAGCAGTCTCATTTGAAAGTCCCACATGCCGAATTTTTCCAGCTTTAACAATTTTGTTTAGAGAAGCAAGAATATCTTCAAATTTATTCCATTCATTTTTATCCTCATGTTCATATCCAAGCTTTCCAAAGAAATTACTTTTTCTCTCTGGCCAATGTAGTTGGTACAAATCAATATAATCAGTTTTTAATCTTTTTAGACTGTCATTTACTGCTTCATTTAAATTTTTATCATCAAATTGATTACCACCACCTCTAATCCAACTTAAACCAGGACCCGAAACTTTTGTTGCAAGAATTACTTTCTCTCTCTTTTTTGATTTTTGAAACCAATTTCCAATTACCTCTTCAGTTTTTCCGTACGTATTTTTTTTTGGTGGTATTGCATAAAGTTCTGCAGTGTCCCAAAAATTAACACCTTCATCTAGCGCATAATCCATTTGTTCAAACCCTTCTTCTTGTGTATTTTGTTCACCCCAAGTCATAGTCCCGAGACAAATTGTGCTTACATCAATGTCAGTATTTCCTAACTTTTTGTAATTCATGGCAGTTTTATTGTGTTAATTATTTATTAATCTTTTATGGTATCTTGAATAATTAGTAAAAGACTATTATATAATCTTCATATGGAATTTAATAAAAAAGGAATTTTAAGTCGAGCTAAAGAAGCACAGGTATCGTCAGCTGTAATGGATGAAGGTTTAAGAGCCTACATGCTTAAAGTTTACAATTTTATGGCGTCGGGTATTTTACTCACAGGATTAGTATCATTAATATTTTTTAAATTATCAGTAGTAACTGATGCAAATGGATCAATAGTTGCTCTAACAAGTATTGGAAACACCATATTTTTGTCAGGTTTTAAATGGGTAGTAATGTTGGCTCCTTTAGCAGTTGTTTTTTACATGAGTGCAAGAATGGGCAAAATGAGTGTTGCATCTGCTCAAACAACATTTTGGATTTTTGCATCATTAATGGGATTGTCGCTTTCTTCAATTTTTTTAGTTTATACGGGCGCAAGTATTACAAGAGTATTTTTCATTACTTCAATTACTTTTGGAGCAATGAGTTTATACGGTTACACTACTAAAAGAGATTTGACAAAGTTTGGATCCTTCTTAATGATGGGCTTAATAGGCATAATTATAGCATCTTTGGTTAATTTATTTCTTAAATCATCAATGATGGATTTTGTAATATCTATCTTAGGAGTTTTAATTTTTGTTGGTTTAACAGCATATGATACACAAAAAATTAAAAATATGTATGTATCAAGTGATAGTGGTGAACTGATGGGTAAAAAAGCTGTAATGGGTGCACTTACTCTCTACCTAGACTTTATAAATTTATTTATAATGTTGTTAAGATTATTTGGTCAAAGACGATAATTTTAAATTTTTATTATCTTATAATTTTTTCCAATTAGTATTAATTAATAATGCTTTTAAATAAAAAGAATTTTTTAAAATTTTTCCATTTGAGTCAGTAATTAAGTATTTTAAGTTTTTATTCTTTGGTTTAAAGTTTTTACAGATTTTATATAAAGCGTTTTCAGTAGCATTCCTAAAAACACTAAAACTAACCTGTTTACTTGAAATATTTAAACCATAATCTTTCCATGATCCTTCAGAAACCATTTTTGCATACAGGTCTAAAATAATTTTGAGCTCATCTTTTTCAAAAAATTGTTTTTGGTCTTCTTTGTTTTGTTGATTGTTAATTATTAATTTTAAATTATTACGCATCAATTTTATGTTTATTAATTAATGGGACTTGAAAACCAGTAAAGATTATTGTTATCGGCAGCATTCCCCAAACTTTAAAATTTACCCAAAATTCCTCTGTTTGTGTTCTCCAAACAAATTCATTAAGTATAGCAAGCCCAAAGAAAAAAAACATCCATCTTTTATTTAATAATTCCCATCCCAAGTCACTTAATGGAATTGATTTACCCATAATCTTTTTTAGAATTGGTTCTTTGGTAAAAAATTTTCCAAAGAATAAAGCTAAGGCAAACATGATATTTATTATTGTTGGTTTGACGTAAATAAATATTGGATCATTGAAATAAATTGTTAAACCGCCAAAAAAAGTAATTAAAATACCGCTTGCTAAGGGCATTGCAGGTATTTTCTTTTCAAAAAACCAAACAATCGCTAAAGCAAGTAAAGTTGCAACTATTAGTGGAGGAATTGCAATTTCTAAATTTTTATCATTTCTATAATAGTAGAAAAAAAATATTGCTAAAGGTCCAAAATCTGTAAGAAATTTCAAAAAAGATTTATTCACTTTAAAGATATTAACATATTTGACACATCACAAAACATTAATATTTTTATCATTGATTTTTTTTTTTAAATACCCATACTAACTATATGCCAATACAAAAAGCTAAATTTTCAATCGGAGATATAGTAAAACATAAACATTTTGAATTTAGAGGTGTTATATATGATGTTGATTTTGAGTTTAATAACTCTGAGGAGTGGTACCAGTCTATACCAAAAAATGTTAGACCAAGGAAAGATCAACCATTTTATCATTTATTAGCTGAAAACGACGAAATTACTTATGAGGCTTACGTTTCTCAGCAAAATCTACTTGTAGACGACTCCGAAGAACCTATAAAACATCCATTAATTGAAGAGATATTTTCAGGCAAAAGAGGTTCAAGTTACTTTAAGCCTTCAAACTAGAACAACATTATTTTAACACAATTAGTTCAAATCTTGGTCACATAATTTTATTAATAAATGATTAATTATTTCCTGATCAAGGATGTTAAAAAACGTTCGTCTCAATTATTATCTCCCTCTACATTCTTGATCAGTAAACCATTTCATAATCAAATAATTTTAAAATCTATGATAAATTATTTATATTATGTTTAAAATTTTTGAACCAAACAAAATTTTTCAAATTACCTCAAGGGCTCCAAGGTATGTATTGCTATTATTCATAATTGTTATTTCAATTGGATTGTCAGAAGCATTAATTTTCTCTCCAGAAGATTATAAACAAAGTCATGCAGTAAGAATTATGTACGTTCATGTGCCGTCAGCATGGATATCTCTTGGTATATTTTCTTCAATTACAGCATTATCTATTTGTGGTTATATATTTAGAAATAAAAATTTTTTTCTAATTTCTAAAAGCCTGGCACCATCTGGATTTATTCTTAATATAATAGCGCTAGTCACTGGAGCTATATGGGGGAAACCAACTTGGGGAACTTGGTGGGTTTGGGACGCTAGGATAACATCTATGTTAATATTAGCGTTATTCTATGCAATGTACCTAATTACTTGGAGAATATACGAGGATCAAAACAAAGTTTTTAAAGTAACTACTTTTATAACTGTTTTAGGTATTATTAATGTTCCTATTATAAAATTTTCAGTAGATTGGTGGAACACTCTTCATCAACCAGCCTCAATCAACATTTTGTCAAAAAATGCAATACATTCCTCAATGCTTTTGCCATTAATAATTATGACTGCGGCATTTGCTCTTTTTTCATTGCTTATATTTTTAATGAAATATAATACAGAACTGATAAAAATTAAAAATAAAGGTTTAGACAGACTATGATTAACGAACTTCTTTTTATGAATGGGTATGGAGCTTATGTAATATCTGCTTTTGCATTTACATTGTTAAGTTTTGTGACGTTGTACTTGATTATAAAAGATCAATTTGTAAAAGAGCAAGAAAAATTTATTATCAAGTTTGGATCACTTGATTACCAGAAAGCCAAAACTGCAAAATTACAAAAAATTAATAAAGAGATTTTATCTAACGCTACAATCAAATAACTTTTAAACCATGTATGGTCGCAAAGTTAAATTAAGATTTTTATTCATAATTCTTATTTTGACTTCTTTAATTCTTACTGTTTTTTTAGTTTTAAAATCTTTAGAAGAAAACGTAGTTTATTTTCAATCGCCAACAGAAATAAAAGAACTATCTGAAATTGGTAGCCAAAAAATTAGAGTTGGTGGAATGGTTAAAAAAAATTCTATTTCTATTACTGCTGAGGAGCTTAAATTTACAATATCTGATTTTAAAAATGAAATAATAGTTACTTATTCTGGTGCTGTACCAAATCTTTTTGAGGAAGAAAAAGGTGTTGTTGCAGAAGGTTATTTAAAAGATAAAAATCTTTTTTTAGCAACTAAAATTTTAGCAAAACACGATGAAAATTATATGCCACCAGAGGTAAAAGAGGCATTGGAGGAAAAATAATTTGTTATCTAGTTCAATTGGTTATTATGCATTAATTTTAGGACTTATTAGTTCTTTGCTTCTTATATATTTTTCTCTATTGAATTTTAGAGACAATCAATATTTAAATACAAAAATTTTATCATTTACATTTTTACAATTTATATTTGTCATCACTAGCTTTATTAGTTTGATCATTTCATTTGCATTATCTGATTTTAGCAATGAAACAGTTTTTAATAACTCTCACACCACAAAGCCTATTTTCTACAAATTAGCTGGAGTTTGGGGCAATCATGAAGGTAGTTTATTGTTGTGGTTACTAGTTTTAACATTGTTTACACTGATTTTTTTATTAAAAACAAAAAAACAACCTTTAAAATATAGAATTTTAACAATTTTATTTCAACAAATAATAATAATTGGTTTTTTTGTTTTCATAATTAAAACTTCGAGTCCATTTAATTATATTTTTCCTGTACCAAAAGAAGGATTGGGCCTCAATCCCATATTACAAGATCCAATATTGGCAATACATCCACCAATTTTATATTTAGGATATGTCGGTTCATCAATTATTTTTTCATCTGCTTTGTCAGCGACAGTGCTTGGTTTGATAACAAAAAAATGGGCCTCTCATATTAAAAAATGGGTTTTAACTTCATGGATTTTTTTAACTCTTGGAATTTTATTGGGATCCGTATGGGCTTATTATGAATTAGGCTGGGGAGGATTTTGGTTTTGGGATCCTGTTGAAAATGTCTCTCTCATGCCCTGGTTAGTTCTAACTACACTTCTACACTGCATTTTGGTTTTGCAAAAAAGATTAATTTTAACTTCATGGGTTATAATATTATCCATTTCTACTTTTACACTTAGTATGTCTGGAACTTTCTTAGTAAGATCAGGAATATTAAACTCTGTCCATACTTTTGCTAATGACCCTGAAAGGGGTATATATATTTTGATTTTCTTATTTTCATTAATTTTTTTATCAATAATTATTTTTTTCTTTTTTCATAAAAAGAATGAAAGTGAAAATGAAAGTTTTTTTTGGCTGAGTAAGGAAACTGCAATTTTAATAAATAATTGGTTTATGATGTATTTTTTATCTGTCGTGCTTATTGGAACAGTTTATCCAATATTTCTAGACGTTATCACTTCTGAAAAGATATCGGTAGGTCCACCTTTTTACCACAAACTTATTATTCCCTTTTTAGTTCCATTTTTAATATTTATGGCTATTGGGCCTAAATTGAGATGGATTAAATCAAATATTGAAAACAAAATAAATTTAATTTCGGTATTTTTTTTTTCAATTTTGATATCATTCTTAATAGTTAGAAATTTTAATGTAAATTTTTTAATTAATTTAACTATAATCTCAGGAGCTCTATATTTATTCTTTATCACAATTAGAGATTTTTTTATTAAGAAAAATAAAAACAACTCTCAAAAAATAGCACATTTTGGATTTAGTTTATTAATCTTAAGTATTATGTTTAATAATATTTTTTCAAGTGAAATTATTACTAATTTAAAAGTGGGTGAAATATTGGAAACTTCAAACACAAAAATAACTTTTAATGACATTAACCAAAAAAATGAAAAAAATTATAAATCTATAATTGGAAGCTTTATTATTGAAACCAAAAACGAAAAAGCTGAAAAGTTTAAACCAGAGCTGAGGATTTATAATCAACCCATTATAATTACTAGTGAAGCAGATATTAAAACAACATTATTAACAGATAAATTTATGACAATTAATGTTGTACAAAATCAAGATTATTTTAATGTTAGATATCAAGTAAAACCGTTTATGATTTGGATATGGTTGTCCGTAATATTGATTAGTTTAGGTGGAATAATAAGTTTTTTTAAAAAAGAATATGAAAAATAAATTTTTTTTATTTACCTCGATCTTAATCTTTTTAATTATTTTTAGTATTTTTTATAAAGGTTTACATAAACAAAATATTTACACTCCAAGTGTTAAACTCAATAAAAAGATACCAGAATATTCTTCAAAATTATTATATACAGATAAAATAATTAATTATTCAGAGATTTTTGATAAAGAGAATTTTTATTTTTTAAATATTTGGTCTTCTTGGTGTGTTCCTTGTAGAGCCGAACATGATTTATTAATGGAATTAAGCAAAAATGAAGATATAAAATTAGTTGGATTGAATTATAAAGACAATACAGACAATGCTCAGAAGTTTTTAAAGGAGCTCGGAAATCCTTTTAATATAATTTTAGTTGATATTGATGGAATTCAAGCAATTGAATGGGGAGCCGTAGGAGTTCCTGAGTCTTTTTTGATACATAAAAAAAAAGTTATAAAAAAATATATTGGTCCGTTAGATACAAATTTATTAATCCAAATTAAATCATTAATAAAATGAAATTTTTTAAATTACTAATTAGTTTTATTTTAATCTTTTATTTAAACAACGCACATGCAGATAATATAGATTTAAATCACAAAATTACAAAAAATTTACGATGTCTAGTTTGTCAGGGTCAATCTGTTTATGATTCAGATTCTGATTTTGCAATTAGTTTAAAAATTGTGGTAGCTAATAAGATAGATGAAGGGCTAAGTGAAAAACAAATTTATTCTTATTTAAAAAAAAAATATGGTGAATGGATTTTGTATGACCCAGAATTGAATAAAAACACTTATTTACTATGGTTATTGCCAGTATTGTTATTTCTATTCGGAGGTGTAATAATATTTAAGAGGTTTAAAATAAAAAACTAATAAGTAGATTTCTAACATGAATTTAAAATATTATAATTTGATAATTACATTTTTTTTATTATGTTTTTCAGTAAATGCTGAAGAAATTAAATCAAAATTTAATGACAATAAAAATACAGAATTTAATGTTTATTCTGGAATGTTTGATTTTAGTGATGATGGAAAAAGATCGGCCTTAATAGGTCTTCAACACCAAAATGAAAACCTTCAAAGAAATACTTTTTTAGGAAATTTATCACCAGTTACTGGAGCATTATTTACAGAAGATGCAGCTGCGTACGTTTATACTGGTGTTCAAGCACAATATAAAATTGGTGCTTTAAATCTTACACCAAGTTTCACCCCCGGGTTATATCACGAAGGAGATGGTAAGGACCTTGGACATATGATTGAATTTAAAAGTGAAGTTCAATTATCTTTAGATCTTTCCAAGACATCTGAATTTGGTTTTTCTTATAATCATTTATCAAATGCAAGTATTGGAGATAAAAATCCTGGGGCAAATAGTTATATGTTTAATTTCCTTAAAAGCTTCTAAAAAAACATATGAATTTAAAAAATTGTCACAATTTTAGTGACTTTAGAAAGTTAGCTGAAAAAAAATTACCATCACCTATTTTTCATTACATTGATGGGGCAGCAGATGATGAAATTACCTATGGAAGAAATACTTCTGCTTTTGATGAAGTCGATCTAGTCCCCAATGTATTAAGGGGTGTAGAAAATGTTGATTTGTCTACAACTATTTTCGGAAAAAAATTAGACTTACCTTTTTACCTTGCACCTACTGCTTTACAAAGACTGTTTCATTATGATGGTGAAAGAGCAGTAGGAAGGGCAGCACAAAAATTTAATACAATGTTCGGAGTTTCAGCATTAGCTACTGTTAGTGTAGAGGAAATTTCTTCAATGATTGATACCCCTAAGATGTTTCAATTTTATTTTCATAAAGATAGAGGTTTGAACGACTCTTGTTTAGAGCGAGCGAAAGCAGCAAAATTTGATGTAATGGCTTTAACAGTAGATACTATTACTGGTGGAAACCGGGAAAGAGATCTAAGAACTGGTTTTACATCTCCTCCAAAACTTACACTTTCAAGTCTTTTTAGTTTTGCCACTAAGCCTATGTGGGGGATAAACTATCTAACAAAAGGTAAGTTTGAGCTACCTCATCTACAAGATTTTGTAAAAGAAGGAACAAGCACCAACTCCTCGATTGGAAGTTATTTTTCTACTATGTTGGATCAATCTATGAACTGGAAAGATGCAGAAAAACTTTGTTCCCAATGGGGTGGCCACTTTGCACTGAAAGGCGTAATGAGTGTTGAAGATGCTAAGAGAGCAGTTGATATTGGATGTACCGGAATCATGGTTTCTAATCATGGAGGTCGACAACTTGATGGCTCACGATCACCATTTGATCAATTAGCTGAAATCGTTGATGCAGTGGGAGATAAACTTGATGTTATATGTGAGGGTGGTATTCACAGAGGAACTCATATGTTAAAAGCATTATCATTAGGTGCCAAAGCATGTTCCGGAGGAAGATTGTATCTTTATGCTTTAGCTGCAGGGGGACAAGCTGGAGTAGAGAGAGCTATAAATCAGTATAGAATGGAGCTAGAACGAGGAATGAAATTAATGGGATGTACTAAAATTAGCGAACTAAATAGAAATAATCTAAGATTCAGAAGAGCTTAATTATTTTTGTTCACTTTAGTCGCACTTAGCAAATTACTTGAACATTTTAATTAAAAATTGCATGATGCAAAAAATTCAAAATTAGAAAGGCCTTACTTCAATGAAATTAGCAAAAAACTTAGAAAATTTAGGAACTGAATCAGCGTTTAGTGTTTTGGCAGAAGCTAAAGCTTTAGAGGCCAAAGGAAACCCCATGATACATTTGGGATTAGGACAACCAGATTTCAAAACACCAAAACATGTTGTTGAAGCAGCTAAAAAAGCCTTAGATGATGGTCATCATGGATACGTAATGTCAAATGGAATTCCAGAGTGCAGACAAGCAGTAACCAGATGGATAAAAAGAAGATATGAAGTAGATGTTGACTTTGAAAGAATATTAATCATGCCAGGTGGAAAGCCTACAATGAGTTACGCTATACAGTGTTTTGGAGAACCTGGTGCAGAAATAATTCATCCAACTCCTGCATTTCCAATTTATGAATCAATGATAAATTATACTGGGTCAACACCAGTTCCATATGATTTAACTGAAGATAAAGATCTTAAGTTTAATCCAGAAAAAATTTTATCATTAATTACAGATAAAACGAGATTGTTAATTTTAATTAACCCAAATAATCCAACAGGTAGTTTTGTAGAAAAGGCAGATATTGATGTTTTAGCAGAAGGTTTAAAAAAACATCCACATGTAACTATTTTGAGTGATGAGATTTATAGTAGACAAATTTTTGACAACAAAGAAATGCCTTCTTTTTTTAATTATCCAGAGCTTAGAGAGAGACTGATTGTATTAGAGGGTTGGAGTAAAGCATATTCTATGACTGGCTGGAGGCTTGGTTGGAGTTTTTGGCCAAAACAGTTAGTTGAACATGTAAATAAACTTTTAATAAATAGTGTTTCGTGTGTAAATGCTGCTGCACAGTTTGCAGGTATTGCTGCCCTAGATGGTCCGGATGACTCGATTGATGCAATGATGGTTAAATTTACGCAAAGAAGAGACTTAATTCATAAAGGCTTAAATGAACTACCTGGAGTAGAATGTAGTTTGCCTGGTGGTGCTTTTTATGCATTTCCCAACGTAAAAGGTACTGGAATGACAGGAGCGGAATTTTGTAAAAAAGCAATGCATGAAGCTGGAGTAGCTATAGTTCCAGGAACAGCTTTTGGTCAAACTTGTAATGATTTTGTGAGGTTTAGTTTTGCAGCATCACAGGATAATATTTCACAAGCCTTAGAAAACGTGAAAAAAATGTTAGCTAAATAAGCTGTATTTTTCCTCATTTTTTATTAGTATTAAAAATATGAATGAACAAGTTCAAACAGAACTAAAAAAAATTCTCAACGGAAGATTTTCTAATTCAGAGTCAACAAGAGCCAATTACGCAAGAGGTGAAGATACTTATGACCCAGTATTATCAAAAGCAGTAGTTTTTCCAGAGACTAATGAAGAAGTTTCAAAAATATTAAGTATATGTAATGAACATAAAATCCCAGTAGTTCCTTTTGGTACTGGTACATCTTTAGAAGGAAATGTTGTTGGAAATGATAAAGGAATAACGATTTCACTTGAAAAAATGAATAAAATTTTGAGTGTTAATGTGGAAGACTTTGATTGTAGAGTACAAGCCTGTGTGACTAGAGAACAACTAAATGACTATTTAAGAGAAGACGGTGTTTTTTTTCCAATTGATCCAGGTGCTAATGCAGCAATAGGTGGTATGGCTTCGACTTCAGCATCAGGAACCATGGCTGTTAAATATGGTACTATGAAAACAGTGATATCTGCTCTTACAGTCGTATTGCCAAACGGTGAAATTATAAAAACTGGAAGCAGAACTAAAAAAACTTCAGCAGGTTACAATTTAACAAATTTATTTATAGGATCTGAGGGTACCTTAGGAATAAT
>CACGET010000028.1 GCA_902572155.1 uncultured Pelagibacteraceae bacterium
AAAAAGTGTTTATTAAATAGCATTTTTAAGCATTAAAGTACTCTAAAACCCTTGATAATAAACACTTTTAGTAGTTTTTAATGAATGTTGCTTAAAATTGTATTATGCACCCTTCAGTTGTACTACATATCGATCTTTGGTTAAAATAAGGTGCTCTTTGGGCCTTTAAAGCATATATTCTCATACTGCATTGCTCCAGTTTTAAATATTATCAACACTTTTTAAATGATCAAAAAAGCATGTTTTTGAGACTAAAATCAATATCTTTAAGCCGTTTTAATCTATATCTTTTATTGTTTGATGCTAATAAGCTTCAAAAAATATTGAATTTAAACAATTTTACCAAGTTCATCATTATTAGATCATGTAATTTACTATAATGACTATGTGTGTACAAAAACAAATGAATTGTACAGATATTTTAATATAATTTTTAAATATCAATAAATATAATAATTACAATAATTTACATAGTATACTTAATATATTACTTGATATAATAGTAAAAATTTATTTACTATTAAAAATCAATATTTAAGAACTTTCTCTCTTCTAGATATGTAAAGTCCACTTAAAACAATAATAATAAGACCTAAATAAGTCCAACTATCTGGTATTTCACTGAAAAAATAATAACCAATTAAAACATTAGGGATTATCTCTGTATAGCCAAAAGGTGCTAATTTAGAAGCATCAGCATATTTAAGCGATAATATAAGAAATAAATGACCAATACATGCAAATATACCTATTCCTGCCATTAAAGACCATTGATTAATTGTAGGCTTAACCCAGTAAAAAGGAATAATTAATGATACAAGAACGGCCCCTACCATACCAGTAATCAAAAGTGTTAATAATGGGTTGTCAGAAGTGCTTAATTTTCGAGTGATTATTAAATAAAAACCATATAAAAATCCTGTACCTAAAGCAGAGACACTTGCTAAATTAATTTCAAGAAAACCAGGTCTAATTACAACTAATGAGCCTATAAATCCTATCACAACTGCTGTCCATCTTTTAAAACCCACCTTTTCACCCAACAATAGTGGGGAAAAAGCTGTAACTATTAAAGGGGCAATAAAGGCTAAAGTTAGAGCCTTAGCTAATGCAATAACAGAAATAGAATAAAAAAAACAAATGTTAGCAAAGAGTAATATTAAACCTCTTAATATTTGCAATTTTGGTTTATCTGACCAAACAAGTTGTTTTTTAAAAAAAAAGAACATTATAGGCAAAGTAAAAACCACAGTGAAAAAATACCTCGCCCAAGTTATTTGTAAAATAGGTAGATCTGCACTTAGATATTTAGCAAAACCATCCATTACTGGTAAAAACATCCACCCTAATAAACTAAAAATAATGGCTTTCATACGCCAATTGATACAGTTTAAATGAAGTACTTTAAAGCAAAGAATACAACAATTGGAATTGTTACAAATGACATTACAGTTGAAACAACAATCGTACTAGCAACACTATCAATTATTTTTTTTGGTGAATATATTGATGCAACTAGATAATTTAAAACAGCACTAGGCATTGAGCATTGAATTAATAAAACTCCAGCAGCAAATCCAGAGAGATCAAAATATCTTATTAATAAAAATCCGATTATTGGACCAAAAATAACTCTACCTATAGAGCATACTAAAGCTTTTTTAAAAGAAAAAACTTTAAATCTTGTTAATGCAATACCTAATGACATTAAAATTAAAAAAATAGTAGCATACATTAATAAAAAAGTTGTGTTTTCAATAAATACTGGTGTTTTTATCTCGTAATATAATAAAAAAACAGAAACTATTATTGTATAGAAAGCAGGACTCTTAAGAATAATATTGATGTTGAATTTTCTATCAGCAAGAAAAACACCTAATGTAAAATGGCTTAGTATAATTAGAGCAGAAATAGCAGCTGCTACACCTAATCCTTGAGATCCGTAAGCAAATAGACAAATTGGTAATCCCATATTTCCAGTGTTTGGCATTATAAATGGCGGCAGTTCCCGAATTATATCTTTAGTATTTAATAAAAATAAAAATATTATTCCAATTATAGAAAATGCAGCTATAGCGATTAAGTAATACCAAAAATAATTCTTAAATAATTCAAAGGTAGTTCCTGTAGATGTCAAAGCATAAATAATCATTGCCGGAGTACCTACATTAGCTGCAAAATTAGTAATAAATGTAGTATCAATTTTAGGATTTTTTTTTCCAAGATAATATCCAATACCAACAACAAAAAAAACCGGAAATAAAACCTCAAATAATTTTTGGTAAATATCCATTAATTATAAAGTCTGATGAGCTTAGGAGACTGGAGAATATTTTTATCTTTTTTAAAAATCGATAGGCAATTAGTGGAATTTTGTTCAGTAGTTTTATGAGTTATTATTACTATCGTAGCTTTATTATTCTTTTTATCTGGTGTCTGTATTAATTGTTTAATAGAAATTCTAAATTTAGCTAATCTGTTAGTAATTTTAGATAGAACACCTGGTTTATCCTTAACTTCAAATCTTAAATATAAAGAATTAACATAATTATTTACATTGTAATGTTTAATCTTTTTAAGCTTAGAATTAGCTACACCAAAAGGTTTTTTTATGTTTCCTCTTAATATAGATAAAAGATCAGATAATAATGAAGAGGATGTAGGTCCAGGTCCAGCGCCCTCCCCTTGCAAAACGCTCTCACCAACAGGTTTACCCTCAAGTATAACAGCATTCATTACACCATTTACGTTACCAATATAAGATTTCTTACTAACTAAACATGGATGAACAGTTTCAAACAATTTATTGTTTATTAATTCTGATATTCCTAAAAGTTTAACTCTTAAGTTTAATTGATTAGCAATTTCAATATCTTTAAGTTCAATATTTTCTATACCTTCCATTAAACATTTATATTTAGAAATTTTTGTATTAAATGCCAAAGATGATAAGATTCGAACTTTAGCAAAAGCATCAAAACCATTTAAATCTAATTTAGGATTACCTGGTTCTGCATACCCAAGAGCTTGAGCTTTTTTTAATACATTAGAAAAACTATCATTCAAATTTTCCATCTCTGAAAGAATATAATTAGATGTACCATTTAATATTCCATATACTTTATTTATCTTATTAGTAGCCAAACCTTCTTTAATAGATCTTAAGATTGGAATCCCGCCTGCTACAGAAGCTTCAAATTCTAAGTTTACTTTATTATCTTCAGCAAGTTTAGCTAAATAATTACCATGTTTTGAAATTAGTGCTTTATTAGGAGTTATTACATGTATTTTATTCTTTAAAGCAGTTTCAACTACTTTTTTTGAAATACCATCTGATAGACCTATAGCTTCAAATAAAATATCTATTTTTTTATGTTTAAAAATATTTAATGGATTTACAAAAAAAATTTTTTTATCAAATTTAAACTTTCTTTTTTTATTTATATTTTTTGCCGATACAGCAACAACATTAATTTTTTTTCCAGTTTTAAGCTCTATTTCTTTCTTTTTAGTATTTAGTTCATTTAATAAATAAATACCAATTTGGCCCAATCCAACTACTGCTATATCTATATTTTTTTTCATTTACTTATATCTGGATATTTACCCTTTTTTGTATGGTCATCTATATAAATCTCATACTCTTCTAGTGTCATTTTTGTAATATCATCAGTTTTTTTTAAAATTTTTGTTAATTTTTTTTGATTTTCTTTATTATTAATACCATCTTCATTCCAAAACTTAGAATCATTATTTAATGAACAGTTCATGACAAATAATAAAACTAAAAAAAAAAATATTTTTTTCATTGAAGACCAGTCTCTATAGGAAAATTAAACTTTATATTAAGATTTTGAATAGCTTGACCAGCACCACCTTTTATTAAGTTATCAATTGCTGAAAGTATAACTATTTTATCTTTATACTTTGATTTACAAATTGAAATTATACATTTATTAGTATTTATCACATCATTAGTGCTAACCAAAACGTTGGGATTTAAAATCTTAACAAAATTATGATTTTTATAATAATTTTTTAATTTGCTAATAATAGTTTTTTGAGTAACATTTTTTTTTAAATCAACATATATAGTGCTCAATATACCTCTAAACATTGGTGTTAAATGTGGGGTGAAGCTAAAGTCAAATTTATTTTTTGTATACTTATTCATCATTTGTTGAATTTCTGAATTATGTCTATGAAATCCAACTCCATACGCACTCAAAGAGTCATAAAGATTTTTATTCTTATATTTTTTATGAACTCCTCTTCCAGCTCCAGAATATCCAGATTTAGAGTCAATTATGATATTTTTTGTTTTAATTTTCTTACTTTCAACTAATGGTATTAATGGTAAAAGAATTGATGTTGGATAGCACCCTGGGCAAGATATAATTTGATAATCTCTAATTTTTTTGCTGTTAATTTCTGGAAGCGCATAAAAACTTTTTTTAATCAAACTTTTCGCTCTGTGTGATTGTTTATACCATTTTAAATAATCTGAACTTTTTTCTAATCTAAAATCTGCTGCGAGATCTATCAAAACTTTATCATTAGTTAAATTTTTTGATATATCTTGAGCTTCACCATTTGGTAGAGCTGTAAATATTACATCTACATCTTTAATAAGTTTTCTATTGAATCTAATAATTTTTGGTAACTTGATGTTTGATAATAATTTATCATAACTGGAAATTTTCTTTCCAACTGAAGAATTCCCACATAAGTATTTAATTTTTATATATTTGTGTTTAACTAATAGTTTAATTAATTGAACACCTATATAACCTGTTGACCCAGCAACTAATACATTAAGCTTAAGCATTTTATATTATAGCAGTTAAAAATTAAAAAAAAATTATCTTTTAGAGAATTGAAAGCTTCTTCTAGCTTTTCTTCTACCAGGTTTCTTTCTCTCAACAGCACGAGAATCCCTAGTTGTAAGTTTTTCAGTTTTAAGTGTGGCTTTTAGATTTTCATCAAACATTACTAAAGCTTTAGAAATACCATGTACCATCGCACCAGCCTGGCCTGTTGGACCTCCGCCTTTTACACTACACCTCACATCATAATCTGTTGATTGATTAATTATTTCAAAAGGTCTTGTTATCTGCATTTTATGAGTTTCGTCAGCAAAGTAATCATTATATAACTTTCCATTAACGTAAATTTTTCCTGATCCTTTTTTTAACCAAACTTTAGCTATAGAAGTCTTTCTTCTTCCAGTGGCATATTTGCTGTCTTTAAAATCTAATTTTAGTTTTGTTGTTTTGTTTATAGATTGAGTATTTTCCATTTTAATTTCTAGCAATATTTTTACTATTTAATTTACCTAAATCAATAGTTTGGGGGTTTTGTGCTGAATGAGGATGGTCACTTCCTGTATAAATTTTTAATTTAGTTAATTGTTTACGTCCCAATACACCACCTGGCAACATTCTTTTTACAGCTAACTTTAAAGTTTCACCAGGCTTTTTATTATGAAGTTTTTCTGGTGTCGAAATCTTGATTCCTCCAGGATGTCCAGTGTGTCTATAATATTTTTTATCTTGAAATTTATTTCCAGTAAATTTCGCATGTTCAATATTTTTAACTACTACAAAATCACCATCATCCATATGAGGTGTATATGATGTCTTATTTTTTCCTCGTATAATCTTAGATATTACTGTAGCTAATCTTCCAACCACCGCTCCTTTCGCATCTATTTCATACCAGTATGATTTTACTTCACTATTTTTAACAAATTTCGTCATTGATGCGGGATTAATACTTATAAAAGCTAATGTTGTCAAATTATATTAATCTTGATATTAGTTAATTATATTTAGCTTCTTAGAAATTAAATAAATTAATTTGAACATACAAAACAAGGATTTTAATGAGTGATAAAGACAAAAAAGCTATAACACCTAAAACATATAAGTTTGACACATTAAGTTTGCATGCTGGGTATCAACCACACAAAAATGCAGGATCTAGACAAGTTCCTATATATCAAACAACCTCGTATTTATTTGATGATGTAGACCATGCAGCTGCTCTATTCAATTTGGAAAGAGGTGGACATATATATAGTAGAATTTCCAATCCAACAGTTGCCGTATTAGAAGAGAGAGTAGCATCACTTGAAGGTGGTACCGCTGCATTAGCAACATCATCAGGAATGAGTGCAATATTTTTAGCTGTAATGACATTGTGTGAAGCTGGAGATCATTTAGTAGTTTCTTCTCAATTGTATGGTGGTACAGTAAACTTGTTTAGATTAACTCTTCCAAAATTTGGTATTAAATGCACATTTGTAAAGCCAAGAGATACTGAAGGTTTTAAAAAAGCCATCCAAAAAAATACCAAAGGTATATTTGGTGAACTTGTTGGAAATCCTGGTAACGAACTTATGAATATGCCAGAAATTGCAAAAATTGCCCACGAAGCAGGGATACCTTTAATGGTTGATGCAACATATCAAACTCCATATTTATGTAAACCTTTTGAACATGGTGCTGATATAGTAATTCATTCATTGACAAAATGGATGGCTGGACATGGTTCTTCTATGGCAGGTATTATTGTTGAAGGTGGAAAATTTGATTGGATGCAAAATGATAAATTTCCTACAATGACCCAACCTTATGAAGGTTATCATGGTCTATCTTTTGCTGAAGAGTTTGGCCCTACAGCATTTACTATGAAAGCAAGAGCAGAAGGTATGAGAGACTTTGGACCCTGTTTAAGTCCACAAAATGCGTGGAATGTCTTACAAGGAATAGAAACTTTATCAGTTAGAATGAAAAAACATTGTTCAAATGCTGAAGAAATGGTTAAGTATTTATCAAGTCACGATAGTGTGGCGTGGGTATCTCATCCAAGTGTTCCAGATCATCCGGATCATGAATTAGCAAAAAAACTTTTACCGAATGGTAGAGGATCTATGATAGCTTTTGGAATTAAAGGTGGAAAAGATGCTGGAGTTGCATTTATAAATAGTGTGAAACTTGCTTCACATTTAGCAAATGTTGGGGACACAAGAACTTTAGTTATTCATCCTGCTTCTGGAACTCATTCGCAAATGGATGAAGCAACTTTGAAATTTGCTGGCTTGTCTCACGATATGATTAGATTATCTGTTGGTATCGAAGATATTGATGATATTAAAAACGATTTTGAAATTGGTTTTAGAGCTGCAAGAAAACCAAGACTTGTATCTAATCAATGAAATTTAAAGTAGATAGTCATGAAGTTTACGCATCAACAGGAGGAAGGCCATTTGATCAAAAAAAACCTTTAATTATTTTTGTACATGGCAGTGGTTTAACTCATATGACTTGGGTTTTGCAAACAAGATATTTTGCTTTTCATGGATATAGTTGTTTAGCTATAGATATGCCTGGTCATGGTTTGTCTGAAGGTGAAAGTTTAAAATCTATAGAAGATATGGCTGATTGGATTAGTCGTGTTATAGATGCTGTTGGATTTAAAGAGGCTTCATTAGTTGGGCATTCACAAGGATGCTTAGTAACTATTGAATGTTCAGCAAGATATCCTGATAAAATTAAAACATTAAGTTTAATGGGTGGAGCTGGAGCAATACCAATGAATCCAGAACTATTAGAACTTGCTGAAAATAACGACCCTAAAGCAGTAGATTTAATGATGGATTGGGCGCACGGTCCTGCAGGTCACTTTGGAGGTCATCCTGTTCCAGGTCTTTATCATATAAATACAGGTGGTATGTTAGCTAAATCAAGAACTATTAAAGATACATTGGGTGTGGATTTTCGTGCATGTGACAATTACAAGAATGGTTTTGATGCTGCAAAAAAAATTAAAATACCTACCTTATCAATCCTTGCTACAGGTGATAAGATGTGTCCGGTTAAAGAAGGAAGAAGATTAGCAGATTTAATTGAGGGAAGTAAAGTTGATATTATTGATAACTGTGGACATATGATGTTACTCGAGGAAGCTGATAGAGTTTTAAAAGTATTAAAAGAATTTATTACTACAAATTATCCTGTAAACTAGAGCATTTGTATGCCAACACCTGTTTTTGGATAAGTATACAGATTATAATTTGCACAAAGTTCATCACCCGCTTTTAGATCTTTTATAGAAACCATAAAAAAATATTTAGCATCAGGTTTTTCTCTTAAATTGTAATACATATTTTCAAGATTATCATCATTTTCATTAAATTTTTTAGCTTTAGCGCTTGGGTCTATAGGATCTCCAAACTTTAATGATGGCAAAATATTGGATACCATTCTTTGAACTGTGGGACTATCTGAATGATTATAAAAGCCACCTAAAGGTGTTCTTATATATTTATTCTCAAATTGTTCATCCCTAATGTGAGTTACTCCAATAAATGAATTTGCTTTGATATCTTGTGTTGCAAAAAGTCCTAACCCCTCTATAGGAGAATTTTTTATTGTTAATTCGTCTGGTAAAGGCCTGTACATAAATAGTATTTAAATTTTTTTTGCATTAAATATTATTTTTAAATTTAAAAAAAGGATTATTTATTTAGTTTTGACTTATTTAATGAGACAAATTGTCAATAAATATATGATTTTTGTCGTAAAAATACCAAAACACAACTTAGAGTTAATTGATCTCTACAAAACATGCTGGTAGACTTAAATATTAATATTAATAATTAGGAGAAATAATAATGACTAAATCAAAAAATCCAGAGACAATTGCTCTTCATGGTGGTGATTATAGAAGTGATCCAGCTACTACATCTGTAGCTGTGCCAATATATAGAACTACATCTTATCAATTCAATGACACCGGTCATGCTGCAAATTTATTTGCTTTAAAGGAGTTTGGTAACATTTATACAAGAATAATGAATCCAACTAACGATGTTTTGGAAAAAAGAGTTGCAGCGCTTGAAAATGGCTTAGCTGCAGTTACTGTAGGATCAGGACAGGCTGCATCCACTTTTGCTATTTTGAATGTTTGTCAAGCAGGAGATAATTTTATTAGTTCAACTGATTTATATGGTGGAACAGTAAATTTATTTACTCACACATTAAAAAAATTAGGTATTGAATGTAGGTATGCAGACCCATCAGATCCAAAAAACTTTGAAAAACTTATTGATGAGAAAACTAGATGTTTTTACGCTGAAACATTACCAAATCCTTATTTAAGAGTTTTTCCAATTAAAGAAGTTTCAGATATAGGTAGAAAGCATAACATACCATTAATCATGGATAATACTGCTGCACCTGTTATATGTAAACCTTTAGATCATGGAGCTGCAGTTGTTGTTCATTCATTAACAAAATTTATTGGTGGGCACGGAACAGTTATCGGTGGATGCTTAGTTGATGGTGGAAACTTTGATTGGACAGCTGACCCAAAAAGACAACCTTTATACAACGAGCCAGATATGAGTTATGGTGGAGCAAAATGGGGTGAAGTAGTACCACAACTTACGGGTGCCAATGTTTCATTTGCTGTAAGATCTAGAGTTTGTCTCTTAAGAGATCTAGGAGCTCCATTAGCACCAGATAATGCCTGGGGCATAATCCAAGGCTTAGAAACAGCGCCACTTAGAATGAAACAACATTGTTCTAATGCTGAAAAGGCGGTCGAATTCTTGAAAAAACACAAAAGTGTATCAAGAGTAATTTATCCAACTCTTCATGAAGGTGAGATAGCTGCTAGATCAAAGAAATATCTTAAAGGTGGCAATGGTGCTTTAGTTGGTATTGAAGTTAAAGGCGGTGTAGAAGCTGGTAAAAAATTTATAGAAGCTCTAAAAATGTTTTACCATGTAGCTAATATAGGTGATGCTAGAAGTTTAGCTATACACCCTGCTACAACAACTCATAGTCAATTAACAGAGGAAGAATTATTGGCAGCAGGAGTAACACCAGGGTACGTTAGACTATCAATAGGTATTGAACATCCAGATGATATAATTGGTGATTTAGATCAAGCTCTAAATGAGTCTGGTAAACCTGGATTAAAAGCAGTTAGTTAGTGTTTTTATAAAAAATATTTATAAAACTAATTAATACAAAAACTGATCCTAACTGGTGTAATGATGCATAATAAATCTTTACACCAGTTATCAGTGTCATAACACCAAGAAAAATCTGAAAAAATATAGCAAAATTTAAAACTAAAACTGGTCTTAATTCAATTTGATTTTTATAAAATATCACATTTAAAATTAGCAAAAAAATAATCAATAAATACGCAGAAAAGCGATGATAAAATTGTATAACAGATGGATTATTGAGTATTTCAGAATTATATAAATCATTTTTATTTATATCATTTGGAAAAATACTACCATTCATGTCTGGCCAAGTATTATATAATAACCCACCATTGAGGCCAGCTAAAAATGCACCTAAAATAATTTGAATTAGAATAATAATAAAAAAAAACAATAAAAAATTATTATTAATTTTTTTTACAAATTTTTCAATATTAAGTTTTTGAAGAATAAACCAAAAGATTATTGATAATATTAGTAAAGCGACACTTAAATGTAATGCTAATCGGTAATGACTTACATCAGTATTATTGATTAGTCCGCTTTTTACCATAAACCAACCTAAAAAACCTTGAAAACAAATTAATCCAAAAATTGATAAATATTTTATGTCTTTAATTAATTCATTGTTGTATTTAAAAAAAAGATAAATTAATGGAAGTATTGAACAAAGTCCTATTACACGAGCAATTAGTCTATGAAAGTATTCCCAGTAAAATATTACCTTAAACTCATCTATGGACATATCATAGTTTATTGACTGATATTCTGGAATTTTTTTATATTCATTAAAATAAAAATTCCATTTTTCAATATTTAACGGTGGTAAAACACCTTTGAAAAGTTCCCATTCAGTTATAGATAATCCAGAGTCAGTTAGTCGAGTTAGACCGCCTACTGTAATTATAATTATTATCAGCAAAAACATGGAAATTAGCCATAATCGAATTAATCTGTTGTATGGATCAATGTTTACAAACATATTTAATACATATAATAATAATTTTAATAACCAATTGAATAAATGTCGCCTAAAAATAAAAAAAAATTGAACTTAATTAGAATAAAGCTTGATAAATTAGATAACAAGCTATTAACTCTAATTAAATATAGAACCTTATTAGTTAAGGAAGTTTTGAAACTTAAAGAATTTAAAAGTGAAATAGTTGATAAGAAAAGGATAACATTCATTTTAAATAAAGTTAAAAAAAAATCTAAAATACTTAATATTGATCCAAGAATTACTAATAGAATTTGGAAAAATATGATTTGGTCTTATATAGATTACGAAAAGAGAAATTTTAAGAAAAAATAATTATTTACTGTGGGGTGGAAGTTTTTTTTCCACAAATATTTCGTGTTTTCTTGTATCTGGATTATATTTTTTTGCTGAAAGTTTAACTTTTGCTTTTTCTCCACCAGCAGGTTTTTTTACATAGTAAAAAAAAGAACTATCAGGTTTAGCTTCTGGAACTAATCTTACTTTCACATGTGTTTTTTTTGCCATCTTAATTTCTATCTTTTAGTTTTTTAATAATATTTGAAATATTAATTAATTTGTCTTTAAAATTATTAGTTCTTATAGAATTATTTGCTGTTTCGTCAAGTTCTAAAGAGTCTTCAGAATTTAGGATTTTTTTAACACCATTAATAGTCATTCCCTGATCTTTAAGAAGAAATTTAACTTTTTTAAGTAGATTGATATTTTTTTCACTATAATATCTTCTATTTGAATTAAGTATCATAGGTTTAATCTGTTTAAACTGTTTTTCCCAAAATCTAATTGTATGGGTTGGTAAAACCCCTTTTTTATTAGGTTTAAGATCTAAAATTTTTACTACTTCACCAATAGTTTTGTATGCTCCTGAAAATTTATTCATTAACTTTAAGATTTACAAAATTCCTAAATTCTTTAGAAGGTTTAAATAAAACAACATTTCTGCTAGAAATTAATTTAACTTCTTTTGTTTTGGGATTTCGACCAATACGTGATTTTTTTTGTCTTATTGAAAAAGTTCCAAATTTAGATATCTTTAATTTTTTTTCAAATTTAATGTTATTAACAATAGTAATTAGAAAATCTTCGATTAAGTTTTCAGAAATTTGTTTAGAAAAACCTAATTGCATATAGACAGAATTAACCAAATCTTTTTTAGTTAAATTAATTCTCATATTTTAAATATTTTGTTTAATCTTTTTTATCAAATTACCTTTAACAATTCTATTGCAAACATCTAGTGAATTTGAAAATCCAATAAAATCTGTACCTCCATGACTTTTAACTACCGGTGAATCAAGACCGATGAATATGGCACCATTATAAAGTCTTGGATCTAATCTTTTTTTAAATTTTCTCAAATTAGAAATATTTAGTAAAGAAGAAATTTTGCCTAGTATTGAACTAGTCATAGCATTTTTAAGTTCATTAGTTATAAAATTAGCTGTACCTTCTGCAGTTTTTAAAGCTACATTGCCAGTAAATCCGTCAGATACAATTACATTAACATCACCATTCATCATTTCGTTTCCCTCTATGTATCCTGAAAAATTATAATTCTGAGAATTTTTATCATTTAAAATTTGGTAAGTTTCTTTAATTGTTTCATTTCCTTTAAACTCTTCGGAACCAATATTTAATAAAGCAACATTGGGAACTTCATTTGGATACAATGAAGTATATAATGATGCGCCCATAATAGAAAAGTCTAGCAAATTTTTTGCATTACAATCAATATTTGCTCCTAAATCCAGAACGACACTCATTCCTTTTTTATTTGGCCATAATGCAGATAAAGCTGGTTTGTCTATATTTTCAATCATTTTCAAATTCAATTTAGCAATAACTAGTAATGCACCTGTATTTCCAGCTGAAATAACAATGTCTGCTTCTTTACGCTTTACACTTTCGATAGCAAGCCACATACTAGTCTTCTTACCTCTTTTAGCTCCTTCTAATGGGCTATCTGTACTTTTAACAGAACTGTCTGTATCAATAATTTCATAATAATCTTTACTAATTTTATTTTTGATCATGTGAGAAATTTCATTTTTTTCTCCAAAAATCT
>CACGET010000029.1 GCA_902572155.1 uncultured Pelagibacteraceae bacterium
ACGTCTATCAAAACTTAATTTAATTTATTTATATTCTTTAATGAGATCGATAAAAAAATATAATTTTACAAAAGTATATGATCTCCAAAATTCAAGCAGAACTTCATTTTATAAAAGAATATTATTTCCAAAAGCTTCGAAAGATATTTGGTCTTCAACTGAAACTACACTTCCAGAGGGCAAAAGTAAAAATGATTTTGATAAAGACTCAGTTTTAGAGAGATTTGAGTATCAATTAAAAAGTTCTGGAATAAATACAGTTCACACGAATAATCCTGATTTCAAATGGAGTTCATCTGACATAACTCAAATAAAAGATTTTTATGAACTAGATAAATATATTATTCTGTTTCCTTTTTGCTCACCACATTTATCTATAAAGATGTGGCCTTACTATAATGACCTAATAAATAAAGTTAATGAAAAGTTTAACAATGAATATAAATTAGTTGTTGCCCCAGGACCAAAAGAAATAAAAGAAGCTTCTAATTTTAATGCATTAGCTATTTTAGATAATGGAAAGGCTTTAGATATTTCTCAATTATCATCTTTAATTAAAGATAGCTCCTTTGTTGTAGCAAATGATACTGGACCAGCTCATATGACTGCACATTTGGGCTCTAAAGGAATAGCTTTGTTTGGTGCACACACTACAGCACACAAAGTAAGTATTGAAAGAGAAAATTTTAAAGCTATTCAAGTTTCTGATTTATCAAAACTTTCTGTTGATAAGGTTTTTGAAAGGATGTCGAATTTAATTTTCTAAATACCTTTTACTATAATATTTGAACCCTCTGAATTTTCTAATCTTATCTTTTTGATTGGTTTATACTCATCTGAATTGTACCATTCCAACGCTTTTTCATAAGTTGGAAATTTGATTACAACTAATCTTGGGAATTTAATTTCCCCCTCAACAGACTGATATTCACCATTTCTAACTAAATATTCTCCATCAAATTTTTTAACAATTTCTGTCACTTTATTTACATATTCCTTATAATTTTCAGAATTTGTTACTTTTAATTGAGCTATTACATAACCTGCAGACATAAAAATCCTTTCCGATAAAATTTATTTTTCAATTGATGATAGTTTTTTTCTAAGTTTTGGGGACAGATTTTTAAACCATTCTTTCTCTCCACCTGAGGCAGGTAAAACCGCACCATACTCAATCATTTGTGATGGAGGTAAATCAATAATATATACCCAAACTTGAGTTTCATTTAATTTAGATTTTTTGACTAAAATATCTTTTAAATCATTAATTAATTTATCTTTTATTTTTTTTGATCTTCCTGCTCTTATTTGACCTAATAAAAATAAAGAAGGCTCTTTAACTTTTTTTCCTCCCATAAAATGATTATTTTTTTTGGTCTTGTTAAATATTACCTGCGCAAAATATGTATTTGCTCCAGTTACAACATTATGAACTTTAGTAATTCCATTTGCCAAATTCTGTTGCTGTTTAGAAGATAAGTTAAAATTTGAATTTGTTACTGTATATGTTGGCATAGCTATTAGAATATAGATTTAGAGTATCTTTTCCAGTTATCTTGATATCGTTTAGTGTTAGCTAATACTGATTTTTTTTCCTCTTCTGTAACTTCTCTAATGACTTTGCCAGGAGATCCCATTACAAGAGAGTTGTCAGGTATTTCTTTATTTTCGGTAATTAAGGACTTTGCACCAATGATACAATTTTTTCCTATTTTTGCATTATTTAGTATTACAACTCCTATTCCGATTAAACTTTCGTCCCCAATTGTACATCCATGAAGCATTACCATATGTCCGACTGTAACATTTTTACCAATTTTTAATGGACATCCAGGATCTGTGTGTAAAACACTACCATCTTGAACATTGGAACCTTCTCCTACATGTATATTTTCTAAATCTCCTCTTAATACAGCATTAAACCAGATGCTTGAGTCTTTTTCTAATGTTACATCTCCGATAACAGTAGCATTAGGTGCTACCCAATTTTTGCCAGAGTTTTTTGGTTTTTTATCTTTTAAATCATAAAACATAATTTATATATTATTACATTATGCCTATTAAAACTCCAATATGTGATTTTGGTCAAAAAGCATTTAACTTTGAATTGAAATCAACTGATAACAAATTAATTTCTTTGAATGATATTAAAGGAGAAAATGGAACATTAATAATGTTTATCTGCAATCATTGTCCTTATGTCAAAGCAGTTACTAAAGATATTGTAGAAGACTGTAACGACCTGCAAAAAATTGGAGTAAATACTGTTGCGATTTGTGCCAATGATGCTCAAAATTATCCTGAAGATTCATTTGAAAAAATGATTGAATTTGCAAAAAAAAATAATTTTAATTTTCCTTATCTTTCAGATGAAACACAAGTAATTGCAAAGACATATGAAGCGGTATGCACCCCAGATTTTTTTGGATATAATAAAGATCTTGAACTTCAATATAGGGGTAGACTAAGAGAATTAAAAAATCTTATTCCTGTAAGAGAAGGTGAAAGTGATTTAAAAAAAGCAATGACTTTAATTGCAGAAACAGGAAATGGTCCCAAAAATCAGATTCCAAGTGCTGGTTGTGGCATAAAGTGGAAAATTAATTAATGTATCTAATTGTAACAAGATCATATCCTCCAATACTTGGTGGGATGCAAAACCTGATGTGGGGTCTTTCAAATGAATTATCTAAAAATTATATGATTAAAGTATTTGCAGATTATGAAAACAATCATAAAACCTTTGATGAAAAAGCTTCCTTTTCTATAGAAAGAATTGGAGGACCAAAGTTGCTAAGAAAATATAGAAAAGCTTATTTAATTAATGAATTTATTAATAACAATAAAGTAAAAGGAATTATTGCAGATCATTGGAAAAGTTTAGAAAATTTAAAATCTGATAAAAACAAATATTGTTTAGTACATGGAAAAGAAATCAATCATGATAAAGGATCTTCATTAAATAAACGTATTTTAAAAGTTCTAAATAATACTAAAAAGATAATTGCTAATTCCGAGTACACAAAAAAATTAGCAATAGAAATTGGAGTAAATGAAGAAAAAATTATAGTTATTAATCCAGGAATTGACTCATTTGTAGAATTAGAGCAAAAAATATTAGATAAAGTTGAAAGCTTACTCTCTGTCAAATCACCTCGATTAATTACAGTTTCTAGATTTGATAAAAGAAAAAACCACGAAAAAATAATTATGGCCTTAAGAAATTTAAAACAAATTTATCCTGATATTGTCTACATTTGTATTGGTTATGGTGAAGAAGAACAAAATATCAAAAATCTTGTTAAAGAATTAGATCTTGAGGGACAAGTAATGTTCTTTAAAGATATTAGCAATGATTTAAAAAATGCTCTTGTCGCTAAATCAAACATATTTGTAATGCCTTCAATTATTCATAAAAAATCCGTTGAAGGTTTTGGTATAGCTTATGTTGAAGCTAGCAAATATGGAATTCCATCTATAGGAGGTAAAGATGGTGGTGCATCTGATGCAATAAAACATGAAGAATCAGGATTAATTTGTGATGGAAATGACTTAGATGATATTTATTCATCAATTAAGTCAATGTTGGAAAATAAAAAATATTTAGAATATGGAAAATTTGCTAAAAATAATGTCTCAAAATTTTATTGGCCTAATGTAATTGAAGAATATAAAAAAATCTTAAATTAAATTTTACAAAAAAATCTTTTGTTCATTTTAGGTCAAATTATTTTTTAATATTATATTTATATAAAACTTGTATAATTAATTATTGAATAAAGTTTTTTTAATATTTCTATTTTTATTAATTTCAAATCCAGCATTTGCAGGGACATCTTCGTTACATGATTTATGGAAATATTTTAAAGATGGCAAAATGGTTAGATTTAAATCTTATAACTCTGGGCCCTTTCCAAATGAATTTATGAGCTTGAAAGATGGGTCATATAAAAATTCACCAGTTAATGTAGATGCACTAATTGCTTATCCAAAAAAAGGTGAAGGGCCATTCCCAATTGTAGTATTTAATCATGCAAGCGGTGGCGCTTACCTTTATAGTAATAAATGGTTTAAATTTAATAGACAACAGGCAAGGTATTTGCTGAAAAAAGGGATTGCAGTAATGTTCGTAGATAATTTTAATGGAAGAAATGTAATTAGTGCAGGATCAGATCAAGCTCAAGTATCAACTTATTCATTTTATATTGATGCATTTATGACGCTAGAATATTTATCGAAAAATCCAAAAATCAACATAAAAAAAGTTGGGATTACAGGCTGGTCGAGAGGTGGAATGAATTCTCTTGGAATAGCAGAAAAAAGAATAAGAGATATTTTAATTAATAAAGATTTATATTATGCAGCCTCACTACCAAGATCTGTAGAGTGTCGTCAATCAGGTTATTTTAGAAATCCACAACCTATAAAAGAAACTAAAATTTGGATGGTAAATGGTAAAAATGATGATGCTTCACATGCACATGTTTGTGAAGAATATGGAAAAAAAATGAAGGCAAATGGTGCTGATATAAAAGTGACTACTAAAGCAGGATGGGGCCATGGTTTTACTGCAAATTATAATGCCGAATATGAAAAACACCTAGAAGCATGGCATGAATGTCCTGATTATTATACGGAAGATGATGGGATGCCTAACAAAGATGTAAAAATAGACTCAACTTGTATTACTTATGGTTATACTGTAGGTGGATCAAACAACAGTTGGAAAAAATTTAGTAGACCATTTAAAAAATTTTTCATTGAAAATTTACTTTAATAATAGATCTTAATGCTTATCCTTTAAAAAAAAATTAAGGTACTAACCAAATTTCTTTATTAGTTTCTAGATCAAATTTTGCTCTTCGATGACCTTTTGCTGCAAGGTATAACCATTCAATAGATTTAATCATACATTTAATCACGGTAAAATTTTTATACCCTCCTTCACTTTGTTCCATAGTATAATCAAAATCCTCTAATCTGGATATCATTCCGGATGTTGGATCTTCTGATTTTGTTCCTGGAGGACTATCAGTTAAATAGCACCTTCTGCTTATATGTTGAGTTTTTTTCCAAGACTCCTCCGTAATAGAATTTTGATTATTAATTTCACATTCAGCTTTAACTCTTAATTGAATTTTCTCTTCTTTATCATAGAAAACTAAAGAGGCATTCTTATTTTTTTTAAGAATTTCAATTTTAGGGGACCTGATATCTGTATGAAATTGTAATAAATTATTTTCTCTATCTGATTTTCTTAAAACTACTATTCTTCCATCTACCTCATTTTGATGTGCACATATAAAAACAGGGATTCTGAATGATGAACCTCTGTTGGTCACCGCATCATCAAGCATTGACCAATATTTATTCTTTATCTCTTTTAAATTTTCATAGTATGCAGGCTGCATACATTACTTTCTAAATCTTTTGATTAAACTAGAGGTATCCCATCGTTTACCCCCCAACTCTTGGACTTCTTCATAATATTTATCTACCAACTCAGTAACTGGAAGCAGTGATCCGTTATTTTTAGCTTCATCCATTGCAATTTTTAAATCTTTTCTCATCCAATCAACTGCAAAACCAAAATCAAATTTATCATCAATCATTGTTTTATATCTATTTTCCATTTGCCATGATTGAGCTGCCCCTTTTGATATTACTTCAATTACATCTTCCATATTTAGACCAGCTTTCATTCCAAAATTTATCCCTTCTGATAATCCTTGAACAAGTCCAGCAATACAAATTTGATTAACCATTTTAGCAAGCTGCCCACTACCAGCATTTCCAAGAAGCTTCATTTTTTTGCTATAACAATTAATCTTATCCTTAGCTTTATCAAAATCGTTTTGATCTCCACCAATCATTACAGTTAAAGCACCATTTTCGGCACCAGCTTGTCCTCCAGATACTGGAGCGTCTAAAGCTCCAAATTCATTTTTTTTTGCATGATCATAAATCTCTCTTGCAATAGTTGCTGATGCTGTAGTGTTATCAATGTAGATAGCTCCTTTGTTTATAGTCTTAAAGACTCCATTGTCACCAAAAGTCACTTCTCTTAAATCATTATCATTGCCAACACATGTAAAAACATATTCAGCATTTTTAGCTGCTTCTGCTGGTGTTTCTGCTAATTTACCACTGTATTCACTAACCCATTTTTCTGCTTTTGATTTCGTTCGATTAAAAACAGTTACATTATGTCCACCTTTTGATATATATCCTGCCATTGGATAACCCATTACACCAAGACCTATGAAAGCAACATTACAACTCATAATTTTTATCTATGTTTAAAAGTTTAAGTTTAAAAGTAATTATATTTGGTTTTATATTTACATTTTTTTCAAGCTTTGGACAGAGTTTTTTTTTAGGACTATTTAACTCAAGCATAAGAGAAACTTTGTCAATTAGTCACGGTCAATTCGGATCTATTTATGCTTCAGCAACACTGTTGAGTAGTTTTGTATTAGTTTGGGTTGGAAAAAAAATTGATGATATGAATATTTCTAAATTTGCAATTTATGTTGTAATTTTACTTTCAATCTCAAGTTTTTTATTTTCAAAAATTTCATCTATAACATTCTTATTTTTCGCAATATTTCTTATGAGATTATCTGGCCAAGGTTTAATGTCACATTCTGCTTCTACTACTGTTTCACGGTACTTTGAAAAAAGTAGAGGTAAAGCATTAAGCACTTCATGGTTAGGATTATCATCAGCAGAATTCATAATGCCACTTACTATTGTTTTTTTGTTAACTTTCATAGAGTGGAGGGCTCTTTGGATTTCAATATCTTTACTAATAATTCTAGTACTTCCAGTAATAATTTTTTTAACTGTAAGAGATGTAAAATTGGATACTAGGGAAAATTTTTCATTAAACAGCAAACTTATTAAAAAGATTAAGCAATGGAAACGAGTCGAGGTTCTTAAAGACTATAGGTTTTATATTATAACTATTAATATGTTGGCTATGCCATCTATTGCTACAGGAACTTTTGTTTATCAATCTTTTATTACATCCTCAAAAGGTTGGGGACCATATATAATTGCTCAATCTTTTATGGTTTATTCAATTTTATCATTGATTACATTATTTATATCAGGTTTTCTTATCGACAAATTTTCCAGTAGAAGATTACTTATTTTTATGAATATTCCATTAATATTTTCAGTATTTGTGCTTTATAATTATAGTGATCCAATCTCATCTTTTATATTTTTAGGTCTAATTGGAATATCTAATGGATTTGCAAATGTTTTAGGTACTTCTACTTGGGCTGAGATTTATGGAGTAAAATACATAGGGTCTATAAAAGCACTTACTACGTCTTTAATGGTCTTTTCAACTGCTTTTGGAACAGCTTTATTTGGATTGTTGATAGATAAAGGTTTTTCTATAGAGCAAATTGCATTGTTTTCAGGTAGTTATATCTTGACTGGTATTGTTTTGTTATTTTCCATTAAAAATAAGCTAAATCCAAATTATTTATAAAATACTCCTTGATTTTCACATTTTGACTGTATAGATACTCCGCATGGCAAGAGTAACAGTTGAAGATTGTATAGATAAAGTAGAAAGTCCTTACGAATTAGTATTAGTTGCAAAAGAAAGAGCCACTCAACTTAATGCAGGAATAGAACCAACTATCGAAAGAGATAATGATAAAAATACTGTTATTTCATTAAGAGAAATAGCCGATGATAAAATTAAAGTATCAGACTTAACAGAAGCAGCTGTTTACAAACTTAGAAAACATGTTGAACAAATTGATGATAGTGCTGATGATGATGAAGAAGTAGGTGATGATTTTGAAAACTTATATAAAGGTGAAATTTCAAAAAGTGGAACTCCTATACTTCCTTCTAAGAGAGCAAGAAAAACTCCAGAAAAAATTCAAGTATCTAAAGAAGATTTAGCTGAAATTGAAAATGCTACTGAAACAGCCTCAGTAGAACCTTTGGAAACAACCTCTGAAGAAGGTGACGCTTCTTTAGATGAAATGCAAGAAGAAGAAGTTGAGTCAAACGAGCAAGATACAGAAAATCAAGAATAATAGCCAAAAAAAAAGGGCTCTGAAAATCAAAGCCCTTTTTAATAATTTTTAACTTAAATATTATTTTGGAATCCAGCTTTTCCACTTATCAGGATTAGCATCTTTCCATTCTTTAACTACTTCTTTTAAGTCTCTATTTTTTTGTTTCACTTCAACTAACATTACTGCTTGGTCTGCATTTTGAAACGACATTAGTTCAAAAAATTCCTTAGCTTTTGCATGTTCTGGTTTTGCAAAAGTAGCAGGGTTACCGTAGTTCATTGTGTAGTCTTTAGCCCAACCAGTTGCTGGCCAGCCTTTAGTTCCACAATCTTTCCAGTTTCCAGCTTCAGTAAAAGTATCAGGATCACAAACTTTGTGTTCTGGTAAACCTACACCAACCATATCATATGCACCAAAGAACCAATGTGGCTCCCATAGGTAAAGTAAGAATGGCTCTTGTCTTTTGTAAGCTGCTACTGCTTCAGCAACTGCTGCTGCTTCAGTACCTAGTTCGTCTGCTTGGAAATCAATTCCTAAAAGATCAAGTCTTTTTTGGTCATGACAGTTCCAACCAGCTACTGGACATGCAATTAATCTTCCTTTGCCGCCAGTTTCTATTGTTGCAAACTTATCTTTATGTTTGTTTAAATCTTTCCATGATTTTATACCCAAGCTTTCAGCTGCATATCTAGGAATATAGTAATCTGACATACCGATAACACCAACAGTACCTAATAAATCAATACTTCCGTCACCATCGTATGTACCAACTACCTTTCCCTCGTAAATCAGATCTTCTTTCATCATTACAGAGTCTGCTTCTGCATAACTTGGCCAACTTTCGCAAGCAAAGTCAATTTCTCCAGCAGCAATAGCTTCCCATAAGCCAGTTCCTGATGGAAATACAACTCTTTTGATTTTGTACCCTAGCTCTTCTTCAAGCATAGTTACAGCAACTTGACATGATATCTCTCCTCCAGTCCAATCAGCAACTGCAGCTGTTAATCTTTTAGCAGCATTAGCCTGAGTTAGACCACCTAATAAAAGGACAAAAGATAATATCAGTGCTGATATTCTTTTAGTTAACTTCATTTAATCTCCTCTTTAATTAATTAAAAAAGCATTTTAATTCAAAAAATACATAGATGTAAACTTTATAAATAATCAAATTTTTAGGATTTATGTATAAAGAGGTGTGATTTTTTGTTTCACTACCACATAAAATAAGGGAAAATTGCTAAAATTTACCCCAATTCTTGCAACTTTTAGGTTCGCGATGGTATTGTTCTATTTATTCCTTTTACAATATGCTTTTCTTTATCAAAAAAAGGAAGATTAACAATTTCGGCTTTATGTAAATTGCCATTAGGTAACTTTAGATCTAAATTTTTACCAGGCCAATCATTTGGTTCGTAAAATCTTACATAGCCTATTCCAGTATTTAATGTGGGGGAATGTACCCCAGCAGTAATATGGCCAACAATTTTGCTTCCATTTATTACTTTGCTCCCTGATACTGGAGTTTCAGTTTTACAAGTTAAACCAAGCAAACAAGTTCTTTTATCTTTGTTAACTAAGACTTCTCGACCTATAAAATCTCCTTTGTCCATGTTAACACAAAACCCTAACCCAGCCTCAAAAGGATTAATTGTAGTATCAATATCAGTTAAATTTCCAAAAATTCCAGCTTCAATTCTTCTTATAGTCATAGCTCTTGTAGCAGAAAGTTCCATTCCAAATGGTTTTCCACAATCCATAAGATGATCCCAAAGTGCTAAATGATCTGTTGTAAATCCATCTGAGTAAATTTCAAATCCAAGTTCATTGGTAAAACCAGATCTAGATACATAAAGTTGTTGTCCACCAAGATCAAAAAATCCAGATCTATAATAAGGCATATTTTCATCTATCTTTCCATTAGATGCTGCTTTCATTATATCGATTGATGCGGGGCCTTGTATTTGAAGTACTCTTGACTTTGGATCAGAAATTTTTACATTAAATCCTCCACTGTGTGCTAATAACCAATCTTCAAAAGGACCATCAGCTTGCACATACCAAAATTTGTTTTCATTAAATTTAAAAATTACTCCATCCATAAATATTCCACCCTGATGAGTGCATGCTAATGAGTAATATCCTCTACCTTCTTTAATTGAAGCAACTTTTCTAGTCATTACTTTTTCTAAAAATGGAATTGAATCTGGTCCAGATATTTCAATTGGTTTTTCAGGCACATCAAAAATTGCAGCTTTTTGTCTTAACAACCAATATTTTTGAATAGGATCCTCTCCTAGAGACATTGCAAAATATCTTCCTGCATATACGCCTCGAACCATTTCTGGACAATTAGTTCTGTCAATATAAGGAGATTCTTCAAATCTACGCGCACTTATTTTTATTGTTTTTTTTAGATCAGATAGTTCTTGAAGATTTCCCATTTATTTTTTTAACTTATTTTTTTATTTTCTCTAATTATTTTTGGTGGCTCGTGAGCTGTAACTTTTGGCAAAATACTCGTGTATTTCTCTATCTCAATAAGACAAGAATGCGCAATGGGACCTTGCCCAAGTTTTGAGGTTCCTTTATCGGGCGTTAAAACATTAGGATTACCATGCTTACAAAGACTATTAGGTTTTTTAGGATCTTCTGGATCATACCATGCCCCGGTACTAATCTGAACTACTCCAGGTCTTACTTTGTCATCAATTATTACTCCTGCTAGACAAGCTCCTCGATCATTAAATAATTTCACTATATCACCATTTTTTAAGTTACGTTCTTTTGCATCTTTTGGGCTGATTTCTAGAGGTTCTCTATCTTTAATTTTGAAAGATTTACTATATTTCCCATGATCCATCTGACTGTGTAGTTTATTTTTAGGTTGATTTGAAATTAAATGAAGTGGATAAGTTTTATTTTTCATTCCTAACCATTCACATGGCTCTATCCACACAGGATGACCTGGACAATCATCATAACCAAAATCTGCAACTGTCTTAGAATATATCTCTATTTTACCACTTGGTGTACTCAAAGGATTTTTGATTGGGTCATTTCTAAAATCTTTAAGCATCAAGGTTGGTTCAGTCGGATCTTTTATCTTAAACCATCTTTCTTCCCTGAATTTCTCATAGCTAGGCACATCAATATTTGCAGCTGTTGCTCGTTCGTATGTTTGATTATAAATCCATTTTTGCCACTCTTCTTCACTTCGGCCTTCAGTAAATTTTTCCTCTACATCCATTTTTTTTGCTATACCTCTAAAAATTTCAAAGTCATTTTTGGCTTGACGGTAAGGATCTACTAATTTTGACATAGATACTACATATGGATCTCGAGGGGTCATCATTATATCATTTCTCTCAAGTGGAGTTGTGCAAGGTAAAACTATATCAGATCTCTTAGCAAGAGTGTTCCAACACCAATCATTGGATATAATTGTATCTGGTTTTTCCCATGCTTTAATTAAACGATTTAGATCTTGATGATGATGAAATGGGTTCCCACCAGCCCAATACACTATTTTAGTATCAGGATATACATACGAATTACCATCAAAATCAAAACGCTCTCCAGCCTTAAGCAATAAATCACTGATCCTCGCAACAGGTATGAAATTTTCTATCTCATTTTTTGCTTGGGGAAAAGCGGCGCCTGGTAAAATTTTAAATTTTCCTCCAATATGGTTTGTAGCACTGTAGCCAAATCCAAATCCACCACCAGGTAATCCTATTTGTCCAATCATTGAAGCTAACATTATAGCCACCCAAAAAGGTTGCTCCCCATGATCCTGACGAGTTAACGACCAACTTACAGAAATCATTGTACGATTTGATACCATACGTCTTGCAAGATCTTTAATTTGAATCGCTGGAATATCACAAATATTTGCAGCCCATTCTGCATTTTTTTCTACACCGTCATCAGTACCTAAAAGATAAGATAGAAAAATATCAAAACCTTCGGTGTAATTTTCTAAAAAATTTTTATTACTTAATTCTTCAACATGAAGTGTATGAGCTATACCTAACATTAAAGCTGTGTCTGTATTAGGTCTGGCAGCTAACCATTCACCTTTAACTTCATCAATTAAATCAGATTTTAAGGGACTTATGTTTATAAATTCGATACCATTATTACCTGCATCAATTAAGCTTTCACGTTGATAATGATTTCCTGTTCCTCCTTGGCAAATTTGACTATTTTTAATAGGCACTCCTCCAAAGCAGACAAAAAGTTTTGTATGTTTTTTAATTAAATCCCAACTTGTACAAGTATCAAGATAAGCCCGGTAACTACCTAGAATATGGGGTATCATAGCTTCTGCAGCAGCAAAACTATAAGTGAATTTTGATCTTGTATATCCACCTATACAATTTAAAAATCTGTGAAGCTGACTTTGTGCGTGGTGAAATCTACCCGCACTAGCCCAACCATAAGATCCTCCAAAAATTGATGAGTTTCCAAAATTATTTTTTACTCTATTAAGTTCTTCAGCTACCAATGTTTCAGCTTTATCCCAACTTATTTCTATAAAAGGGTCAATTCCCCTTAAATCATTTCGATTACCTGGTCCATTTTCTAACCAGCTTTTACGAACCATTGGTGAGTCTATACGTGTTGGACCGTGCTGAACATCTAAAATTCCTGGTCCAATAGGTGATGGGTCTTTGTCATGTTCCCATCCTACTAATTCGCTTACTTTTCCATCTTTTACTTTAGCCCTGTATGTGCCCCAATGAGAACTAGTAAGAGGCAAACCTTTGGGTGTAACCATACTAATTTTTATCTAAACCTAATGCTATTCTTTGTTTTCTCGTCCAAGCGAGACTTATTCTATCTATGATTATAGCTAAAAGTACAATTCCAATACCCGCTGCAAGACCTCTTCCAGTATCAGATCTTGCCAAACCATTAAATACTTCAA
>CACGET010000030.1 GCA_902572155.1 uncultured Pelagibacteraceae bacterium
CTAATTTTGCACCTTCGTCAATTCCAACTTGAATTAAAGATTGAATTTTATCAAATTGAGTTTTTGACACCACAGGACCAATATGATCTCCTTCTTTTGTGGCAACATCAACTTTCATTGAATTTGCAAAATTTTTAACTCTTTCAACTGTCTCGTCATAAATAGATTTTTCAACTAACATTCTAGTAGGTGCATTACATGACTGACCTGTATTCCTAAAGCATCTTAAAGCACCTCTTTCAACTGCCTCTGCATCAGCATCTTTAAAAATTATATTGGCACCTTTTCCTCCTAATTCCAAACTTACTCTTTTAAAATCATTAGCTGCATTCTGTGAAATTAAAGCTCCTGCCCTAGTTGATCCAGTAAATGAAATCATATTTACATCTGGATGACTAGTTAAAGCATTTCCTGTTACTGCACCATCTCCATTTACTAAATTGAAAACACCTTTTGGTAATTTAATTTCGTCAATCATTTCTGCCAAAATCATTGAGGATAATGGTGCTATTTCTGAAGGCTTAAGAACCATCGTGCAACCAGCAGCAATTGCAGGAATTACTTTCAAACAAGTTTGGTTCATTGGCCAATTCCAAGGTGTGATTAATGCACAAACTCCCTTTGGCTCATGTAAAATATTGTTATTAGGAGCATGATCACCTAAAATTTTTTCAAAAGTATATTCCTTAAGGACTCTAATGTATGATTTGATATGACTGGCGCCAGTTCCAGCTTGTAATTGAGTTGAAAAATCAATTGGCGCACCCATTTCTAAAGATATCGCTTTAGCCATATCGGACCATCTCTTTTTATAAAGATCATATAGAGCCTCAAGATATTTTAACCTTTCTTCTTTTGTAGAAAATGCCCAAGTTTCAAAAGCTTTAGTTGCTGCACTTACTGCATCATTAACATCCTCAACATCACCTAATGATATAACTGCACATTCTTCCTCTGAAGATGGATCTATTACTTTTAAGTCGTTAGGTTTTTTGGGAGAAACCCATTCTCCATTAATATAAAATTTTTTTTGATCTAGCATTTCGAGAAACTATCCTTTCTTTATGATTTTGCAAATAAATTTGTAAGTTCGTAAACTATTGTTGCGGCAGCTAATGAAGTAACTTCTGCATGATCATAAGCTGGTGAAACTTCAACTACATCTGCAGAAACAAGATTTAAACCAGATAGTCCTCTTAAAACATTAACCATTTCTCTTGTAGTCATTCCTGCAATTTCTGGAGTTCCTGTACCTGGTGCAAAAGCGGGGTCAAGCACATCAATATCTATAGATAAATATAAAGGGTTATCCCCTACTCTTTTTTTAATTCTCTCAGCAATTTTGTCTGTTCCTTCTGTTTGAAACTCATCGCAATGAATAATTTTAAAACCAAAACTTTCATCATTTTTTATATCTTCCCTACTGTAAAGTGGGCCTCTAATACCGACATGCATAGATGCATCATCTAAAAATAACCCTTCTTCTCTTGCTCTTCTAAAAGGAGTGCCATGTGTATATGGTGCTCCAAAATATGTATCCCATGTATCTAAGTGGGCATCAAAATGAACTAAAGAAACGGGACCTTTATTTTTTTTATTAATTGCTCTTAATAATGGGACTGCAATTGTATGGTCCCCTCCTAAACTAATAATGCCACCAACTTTTTTTAATAAATCAGTTGCTCCTACTTCAATTTGTTTAATAGCTTCATCTATACTAAATGGGTTACATGAAATATCTCCTGCATCTGCAACTTGCTGTATTTTAAATGGTTCAACATCATAATTTGGATGGTAGTTAGTTCTTAAATGTCTAGAAGCTTGTCTTATGCTTTGAGGACCAAATCTTGCACCAGGTCTATAACTAGTACCAGCATCAAACGGAATTCCAACTATTGCTACGTCACAACTTTCAACATCTCTTAATTCTGGCAATCTTGCAAAAGTTGAAGGACCAGCAAATCTTGGAACTTTAGTACCACTAACGGGTTGAATAGGATTTTTATTGCGATCTTTTTTCATTTATAAATAAAATGTACTATATTCTTTTTAAATCGAATATCATCTAAATTACTATTATGAGGATTATAAAAGTCATATTTATACTACTTTTTTTTATAACTCCTGTAAAATCAAATACCATTTATAATCTAATTAAAATTCCAAATTTAGAAATTTTTGAATTGAAAACATCTAATAAATTAAAATATTTTTATGCTGAAAGACCATTTACTATTGGCATTCAAAATAATATCGAATGTACTAATTCAGATAAACAAACCTATGATAAGAAATATAAAGTTATCTCAGATAATTTAGATAAATACTCAAGGAATTTTTTAAGAAAGATTAATCTAAAATATGTTGTGATGTGTGAGAGTTTATCAATATCAGGGATTAACACGGCTGGTATCCCAGACCACTTAATGAAAACACTTATACTTGATATAAAGTTTGATGAAGATCATTTTGAAAGAGTAATTCATCATGAGGTATTTCATATAATAAATGACGGTTTTAAATATTTATTTAATGAAACAGAGTGGAAAAAATTTAATAAAACAAATTTTAAATATGCAAAATGTTCTACTTGTACTGATAAATTAGGTTTAGATACCTATGAAAAAACTGACGGTTTTTTTACTGAGTATTCAAAATCAACAGCTTCAGAGGATATGGCAGAAGTTTTTTCTCATTTAATAACAGATAAGTATAAAAATGAAAACGATATTATCATAAAAAACAAAATTAAATTTATCAAGGATAAGATAAAAATAATCGACAAAGATTTTATTTTTTAGATATGATCGAAAAGATTAAAGCTACTATTTCTGAAAAAATTATATTTTTTTTTTTAATAATTTTAGGAATTTTTTCTATAAGTTTCACTGTAATTGTTAAAAATAAATGTTTATTCATCAAAAATATTGATCCAAAAAATATAAGTTTCGAGAATCCAAAAAATATTGCAATATTGAATGTTGATTGTGGTAACGTTATTATTGAACTTTACCCAAATTTATCTCCTAATGCCGTTGAAAGATTTAAAGATTTAATTAAATCTGAAGCATATAATAATATTGCATTTCATAGGGTAATCAAAAATAAATTAATTCAAGGAGGGGATATTGAGTTTGGAAGAAAAGATAAATTAGATTATGGAAAAATTGGAACAGGAAAATCAGGCCTGGGAACAATTAAATCTGAAATAGAAAATCATTTTGATTTTAAAAAGGGCAGTGTAGGATTGGCAAGATCCTTAAAATATGACACTGAAGATAGTCAATTTTTTATAATACTGGAGGATGAACCACTTTTTGAGGGTGAATATACTCCTGTAGGTAAAGTATTATTTGGATTAGATGCTCTATATAAAATAAAATATTCTCATAGATCTGAATATGTTTTAAGACCTGACTTTATAATTACGTTTAAAATGTTAGAGTATTGAGATGACAAAAAAAATTGTATTTGCTAGTTTTTATCCCAAGAAAGATACAGTGCTTGAAGTAAGAAAAATAATAGAGTCCATGATAAATTCAAGTAGATCTGAGCAAGGAAATGAACTTTATAACTTTTATGAAGAAAAAGAAAATGATAGCAATCAAATTTCTTTTCATCTATTTGAAATATATAAAAATGATAAAGCTTTAGATTTTCATAGAAATACATCTTATTACAAAAATTATAGATCTAAAATTTTAAATCTATTACAAAAACCTATTGAGGTCAAAATTTTACAGTCGTTAGACTCAATTTAAATATTTTATTAATAACCTAACTCTTTATCAATTTGATTTGTTAGTTCCTTTTTTTTAATAAATAATTTTAAATTTTTTACAAACAACTCTAAAGTCAATTTTACATAATTTCCGTTGTCATCAGAAGAAACATGAGGTGTAATAATTAAATTTTTAATATTCCAAAGTCTGGAATTTTTATCAATTGGTTCAGGATTAAAAACATCTAATATTGCTCCTGCTAAGTCGTTGTTTTCAAGTTTGTCACACAAAACTTCATAATCTAATGCTGATTGTCTGCCAATATTTACAATTCCACAAGTTGATTTAAGCAAGTCCAGTCTTCTTTTATCGATCATATTTTTGGTTTCTGGTGTTTCTGGTAGCGCAAGATATAAAATATCAGCAATTGGAAGAACAGAATCCAACTTATCAATTGTGATAGTTTTTGAGCATCCTTCTACAGACTTTCCTTTTTTATTAACCCCTATTATATTTGCACCCAATGGTGCAACAAGTTTGGCCATAGATGAACCTAGAGATCCTGTTCCTATAAGTACAATATTTTTTCCTGCAATTGGATTTCCAAATGTTGAGATAAAATCCTTGTTTTTTTGATTTGTTACTATCTTAGGTATATGATTTTGAAGCATCAAAACACTCATTAAGCCAAATTCTCCAGCTTTCTTTGCATGAACACCACTACTATTTGTAATTTTTAAACCATCATACACCCAATTAAAAGGAAACATATGCTCCACCCCTGCTGCTGTACAATGGATCCATTTTAAATTTGGAGCGATTTCTTTTAAGTTTTTTGTTGGAAAATCATATGTAAGTAAAATATCAGAATTTGACATCGATGAATTAAAATTATCCTCATCCCAATCAATAATAAATTCTATTTGATCTTTGATTTCAGTTTCATTTTCCAATGCTTTTTCAAAATGTTCTTTTGTAATTGTAAAATTTTTCTCTCCCTCTAAATCACATGGAAAAGTCCCTGGACGTCCATGATTATTTTTAATATGAATTTTGATCTTTTTATTATTAGTCAAAACTACCTCTCTCTTCCATCTTATTGAGATTACTTATAATATTGGCATCACGTTCTTTAAGTGGCATATCTTCTAACTCAAATTGCATCTTCATAACTGATGAGCAAATTTGTTTGACAAATTTTCTATCATTTTTATTTCTTTTAGGAGCTCTTAGCACAGTATCTTGTCCATTAGTTCTTATAATTTGTCCCTTAATTTTTTGTGGTTGAGGAGGATCTTTTCCTTCCTCTAAACTTTTAATTAATTTTCTAATTCTTCTTCTATAAGTCATAATACCTTTATCTGTTGGCATTAAATGTTCTCCTTTATGGCGGCTGATTGAGCCCATTCCTTCTACTGCTTCGGCATCACCAGGACTTTTTTGTTTTTCTTCAAAACTTCTATTTGATATTTCTCCTGCCTCAATCCTCTCATATCCTTCCTGGTTATTAAATTCAATTGGATCACCTCGTTCACCAAAATTTGCCCATGCTAAAGCAACACAATGGTTGTCATCAACTGGTATTACCCATCTTGTGAATGAACTTCTTCCAAAATATTTACTCTTTGTGCCGTCTGCTGCAAAGGCTGCACCAGCTTGGGTAAAATTAGGTAAAATTAATTCATTTACTCTAACCCAAACATTGTCATTTATTCTTCTAGTATTACATCCTAGATATTGAACTCCCCTTTCATAAAAATCTATCTCACCGACTTCAGCAAAACCTTTTGAAAATTGAACTCCTGAGCTCTGTCCATGTAAAAAAGATGTGTGAACAGGATCCATAATTGCATCTAAGACTTGTATCCAATTACAGTTATAATCTATTCGATATGGACTTGATGTATTTCCTTCTATTTCAAATGCATCATAACGAGGAAATTCTGGAATTTTTTCCATTGGTCCAAGATAAGAAAATACTAGACCATTAAATTCAATTACTGGATAAGCTCCCAGCTTAAATTTCTCTCTTAGTTTTGTGGCTTGTTTTGAGTCTGCTTCCTCTCCTGGAGTTTCTAAAATCTCTCCATTTGTAGAAAACAACCACCCATGATAACAACATCTAATTCCTTCATTTTCAATTTTGCCATAAACTAAGGAAGCTCTTCTGTGTGGACAGGCTTTATGAACTAAACCAATTTCTCCTTTCTTTGTTTTAAATATTACCAAATCTTCTCCTAAAATTTTTATTTCTTTGGGAGTTGAACTTACTTCTGAAGTTAGAGCTACAGGATGCCAATATCTTCTAAGATATTCTCCACAAGGTGTATTGGCATCAGTTCTTGCTATAATCTCATCAATTTTTGGAGTTATAGTTTGTTTGTATCCCCTAAAATCCTGTTTTTTAAATTCATGATTATTCATAATTCTTAGACATAAATTAATATCTTATTGTAAAGCTTAATATTCTCAAATAAGCTTTTCAATATAAATTATAATTTTTAAAATCTATTTATGACCAGAGAAAAAAGTTTAGTTAAGATTAAAAAATCTAAAAATCTCAATACTCTGTTTGGTTTACCTGCAAAATCCTATACTGACGAAAATTTTTGGGAAAAAGAGTGTGAGACAGTTTTTAACAATAATTGGCTTTTTGTAGGGTTTGCTCATGAACTAGAAAAATCTGGAGATTTAATTCCTATAGTAATTGCAAATAAGCCCATTTTGTTAGTTAGAAATACTGATAATGAAATTAGAGCATTTCATAATGTTTGTAGTCATCGATGTTTAAAATTAGTCGATGAAAAAAAAAATGTAGGTAAAATAATTCGATGTCCTTATCATGCTTGGAGTTATGATTTAGATGGTAAATTAAAAGCTGCTCCTCATATTGGAGGAACTAATAATCATAAGCCAAAAGGATTTATTTTTTCAGATCATGGTTTAAAACCAATAAGAATTCATGTTTGGCATGATTGGATTTTTATAAACTTAAATGGAAAAGCAAAAAATTTTGAAGAATATGCAAAGCCCCTTATAAATAAATTTCATGATGTTGATTTAACTAAATTAAAATATGTGGCAACATTAGATTTTGGTAAAATAAAAACTAATTGGAAATTTCTTATAGAAAATTTTATTGAACCCTATCATGTTCAATTTGTTCATAAAACAACAACCAATCAACCTTTAAAAGATCATTATACGATTGTTGATGGGGTATGTTATGGAAGTGGAGTAAATGTGGATAAAGAGGATGATAAAAATGACAATGCTTTGTCAGTAACTTCAAAATATTTATCTCTTTTTCCAAATTTTATTATTGGAACTTATTTTCCAAATCAAATTGGAGTATATTTAAATGTACCTCTTAGTCCAAATATAACAACTCAAAAAAGAATTATTTATACTACAGATAATAAAGTCATGAAAAAAAAGGAGGTTAATTCAATTAAAAAAATTTGGTGGAGTGTTCATAAGGAGGATCATGAAATGTGTGAAAGATTACAAGAGGGTAGATCTTCCCCTGCTTCAAATAATGGTGGACTTTTATCACCTTATTGGGAAAAAGGAGTTCAAAAATTTCAAAAACTTATTATAGAAAATGCTATGAAATATTCTAATTCAACAAAAGGAAAAAAAAATGTCTAAAGAAATAAATCTAGAGGGATACAGGTTAGCGCATACAATGATTAGAGTTAAGGATCTAGAAGCATCTTTTAATTTTTATTGTAAAACCTTAGGAATGAAAGTTTTGAGAAAAACAGATTACCCAGATGGAAAATTTACAAATGCTTTCATAGGATATGGTCTAGAAACAGAGTCTCCCTGTCTAGAACTTACACATAATTGGGATCAAAAAGATGATTATGAAAAAGGAAATGGATGGGGGCACATATGTATAGAAACACCTGATGTTTATAAAGCGTGTGAAGATCTTGCAAAACTTGGCGTGAATATTACTCGAAAACCTGGGCCAATGAAACACGGAACTAGAGTAATAGCCTTTTGTGAAGACCCAGATGGATACAAAGTAGAATTAAATGAACCAATTAAAACTTAAAAATCGAAAGGATTAAATATGTCAAACAAACCACAACTTTATAAATTCAAAGAAATTGAGAATAGACTGCATACATTAGAGCCAGGCAAAAGTTATATTAAACCATTTGTTACTAGCAAAGTAAGTAACACTATGTGCGGTGGTTTAAATTTTTTAAATAAAGTTTCTGTTCCTTGGGATTTAACATGTGATGAAATTATTTATTGTATGGAAGGAACTTTTCGACTTACTTGTGATGGAGAGTCATACATATGTAATCCTGGAGATGTTCTTTACATACCAAAAGATAACCATATTGCTTACGAATGTGATGAAAAATGTGTGATTTTTTATGCTGCTTATCCTCACGACTGGAAACAAAAAGCAGGAATAACATTTGTTCCTGGAATAGATCCTGAGGATATGCCAAAATAACATAATATTAATAAGGAGATTAATATGAGCAAGAATGAAAAAATTTATTATGAGCATTTTAAAGATGCTGTTGAGCGTAATAGAAAAAAAATTCCTGCAGTTCATAAAAGATTAAAAAATGCAGGTGTAAAATATGTTTTATCAAGTTGGATTGATCTCCATGGAGTTCCTAAATCTAAACCTGTTCCAATGAGTGATTTTGAGCCTTTATGTTTAGGTAAGGGTCCTCAATTTGCTGTTCATTCTATTTCATTTGTCCCTGAGCTTACACCAGCAGACTCAGATCAAGTAATGTTACCTGATTTAGACTCTGTCTATATTTGCCCTTGGGATAAAACTACAGCAATAATATTTGCTGATCTTTTTTGGGAAGATAAACCCTATAATGTTTGCCCTCGACAGGCATTAAAAAGAGCTATGCAAAAAGCTCAAGACTCTGGCTTTATTGGAATGGCAGGAATTGAGCCAGAATTTATTGCCATGAAGTATGATCAAGATGGTAAACCTATTAAAGCTATTGATACTGATCCTACAAAAGGAATTAGACCTAGACGACAAGCTTTTGGTTATGATGTTGAACATACATTAGATTCTATGCATTTTTTAAAAGAGCTTATGGATATTTTAAATAATTTAGGGTGGATGTTACACGATGTAGTTGCTGAAGGAGCTTATTCACAATTTGAACTTGATTTTCATTATACAAATCTTTTAGAAATGGCTGATAGATTAGTATTTTTAAGAATTCTTTTAAAAGAAATAGCTAAAAAGAATAATATGTTTATTACTTTTATGCCAAAACCAACCATAGGTGATTGGAGATCTGGAGCGCATATTAATTTTTCGATGCATGATAAAAACGGAAAAAATCTTTTTAAGGATAAAAATAAATGGTCTAAAGATTCAATGTATGCAGTTGGTGGATTAATGAAACATGCAGAGGCTTTAACTTCTATTACGTGTTCCACGGTAAACTCATATAACGGTTTAGTACCAAGAGTTGGTGGATTTGAGGGTGGGACTGTTACTTGGGCACCGACCAATATTACTTATGGTCATAATAATAGATCTGCTCAATTTAGACTTCCTCAAAATAGATATTGTATTGAAAATAGAGCGGCAGACATGACTATGAATGTTTATCTTGCACTTGCTATGACTGTTTCTGCAGCTGCAGAAGGAATTAAACATAAGATTAATCCTGGTAAACCTACTGATCAGGATTTATACGATATGTCTGATCAAGATTTCAAAAAGCTTGGTATTAAGAGACTTCCAAAAAATTTAATGATGGCAATCGAGGCCCTTAAAAAAGATAAATTGTCAGATGATGTCCTGGGTATTGTGATGAAAAAATCACTTTTAGCCTATAAAAATGATGAGTGGGAACGTTATCATCAATCAGTTACAGATTGGGAAGTAAAAGAATATCTTAGACTTTATTAATGAAAAAACACCAGGAGTTTAATTTAGGAAATGTTAAGCTTTTATCTGGAAAAGTTCTAAAATCTGCAAAACTTGTATATAAAACTGTTGGTGAGATAAATAAAGATCGTTCAAATGTAGTCGTGTTACCTACATTTTATACTGGAACTCACATTAGAAACGAAGGTTTTATAGGAAAAAAAAGAGCATTAAATCCCAATAAATACTTTATTGTTTCAATAAACATGTTTGGAAATGGTCTTTCCACTTCTCCAAGCAACGCTCATAATGAACAACTAGGTCATAAGTTTCCAGAGATTACTTTGTGGGATAATATTTATTGTCAACAAAAATTAATATCTGAAAGATTAAAAATAAATAAAGTTGCTTTAGTATTAGGTTGGTCTATGGCTGGTTGTCAATCATATCAATGGGCAGCTCAATATCCAAAAATGGTTAAAGCAATACTACCTTTCTGTGCTTCTTCAAAAACATCTACACATAATTATGTTTTTTTAGAAGGAGTAAAAGCTGCTTTAACAGCAGATGAAAATTGGAAAAATGGTAAATATAAAAAACAACCTAAAAAAGGTTTAAAAGCATTTGGTCGAGTTTATGCTGGATGGGCATTTTCCCAAAGTTTTTTTAGAAAAAAACTTTATAAAAAAATTGGATATAAAAATGTGAAAAATCTTTTAGATGATTGGGCAAACGATCATGCTAAAAATTGGGATGCAAATAATCTTTTATGTAAACTTAAAACATGGCAATTGAACGATATAAGTAATAATCCTCTATACAAAGGTAATTATATCAAATCTCTAAAATCAATTAAGGCAAAAACAATTCTAATGCCTTGTAATCAGGATTTATATTTTAGAACTGAAGATAATATATTTGAAAATAAATTTATCAAAAAATCATCTTTAAGACCTGTGGAATCTTCATATGGACATTGTGCAGCAAATCCTGGCAATGACAAAAATTTTGAAAAAAAATTAGATAGAAATATTAATGAATTATTAAGTTAGCTTAATTAATTAAAGGTTTTCCAGTTGCTAAAGTATGTTTAATTCTATCTTGTGTTTCTTTTGTCTCAATTAATTTCATAAACGCATCTAATTCTAATTTATATAAATCTTCCTCTGATAATGTTTTGCTAATATCAGTATCACCACCACTCAAAACATGAGCTAATTCTTTAGCTACGACCATACCATGGTCTAAGATCACTTTATCATTATACAATTTATCTAAAAGTTTAATCATTTCTTCTTTAACAACTTTTCCAGGCAAATTAAAAGTAGTCTCCTCAGGAGATTTAAAATCTTTGTTACTATTTAGTATTTCTTTTGAAATTTCTAATAGACTGTTTCTATTCATTATTTTTTTATCTTCAGGTCTTAAATATTTCAAAGGTTCAGCTTCAACAGGTGAAGTTGCTGTCTTACCATAACCAATAATGTCAAATACTTTTAAAGGGGCATAATTTGGATCACTTTTAGCTTCTTCCGATTGTGACCATCTAGCTAACATCTCTTTGCATCCTCCTCCCGCAGGAATTAGTCCCACAATTGTTTCAACTAGTCCTACTACAATATTTGTGTGTGAAGCAACGAAATTACTCTGTACCATCACCTCAAATCCTCCTCCTAAAGTTAAACCAGAAGGTGCCGAAACAACAGGATGATCAGAATATTTAAGATGTTTGCAAGTTTCTTGAAAATATCTAACAAATTTTTCTATAGATTTAAAATCACCTTTATTCGCAAATTCCATAGTATAGCTAAGATTTACACCTGCTGAAAATTGCATACTTTCATTAATTATTATTAAGGGTTTATCAGTAGCTTTTTTAAGTGCATCCATTGAATCATAATCCAAAGCATTGGCCTTAGTAGTGAATTCAACAATATTGTAGTCATTAAATCTGTAAATTGATGCTGAATTATTTCCATCAACATTTGTTGCTGTTTTTTTTATTTTTCCGAATGTTTCTATATCAGTATATTTTTGTCTAATACCATGGAATTTCTCATTTTTAGTTTTAGATAATTCCTCTAAAAATTTATTTCCTTCATAACTTTCTATTCTATCAAAGAAGTTGGCTACACCAATTTCCTCAAGCATTTCAAATGGTCCCTTGCTCCAATTAAATCCTAATCTCATGGCTTCATCTATATCATTAAACTCATCTGTAATTCCTGGAACCAAGGAAGAAGCATAACTAATAATTTTTGATATTACAGACCAAGCATATCTGCCATACTTATCGTCTCTGTTAATTAATGCTTTTAAATCTACTTTTTCAGATTTAATATTAATCTTTTCTGATGGAAAATATTCTCCTGTTTCTAAATTAATTGCTTCAAGAACTTTCTTTCC
>CACGET010000031.1 GCA_902572155.1 uncultured Pelagibacteraceae bacterium
TGTCAGAAACATTTATTTTATCCTCAGGATCAAAATTTTTTAAAAATGAAATTAATTGTAATTTAAAAGGTAAATATTCTTCAGCATTTGTGAATGGTATTTTTTCTCTTAACAATGACAAACATCATGAAATTAGATCAATAATAAATCATTTAACTGAAAATACAAAAAGCTATCAATTGATTAAAAGTGTTTTGGAAGATGGTTCAAAAGCAGTGTATCAGGGTAAAATATTTGTAAATTCAGATGCACAGAAAACAGATGGATATCAACTTAGCAAAGCAATATTATTAAACAAAGACTCAGAGTTTAATGCTAAGCCTGAATTGGAAATTTATGCAGACGATGTAAAGTGTTCACATGGTTCAGCTTCAGGAAGTTTAAATGAAGACTCTATATTTTATTTGATGTCTAGAGGACTAAATTATCAACAGTCTAGAGAATTGTTAATTAATGGTTTTTTGCTTGATGTAGTAGAAAAAATAACTGACTCAGAAATAAAAAATTTAATTAAAAATATGATTGGAATTAAAGAATGAATATAGACAAAATTAAAAAAGAATTTCCAATTTTTGATGAAAAAATTCAAAATAATGATTTAGTTTATTTAGATAGTGCTAATTCTTCACAAAAACCTAGAGTTGTAATTGATAGAATTAATGAATTTTATACAAAACAATTTTCTAATGTAGGAAGAAGTGTTCATTATCTGGCAGTGGCTGCTACAAATTTATATGAAAATACAAGAGTCTCAGTTCAAAAATTTATAAATGCAAAAGATAAAAACGAAATTGTGTTTACAAAAGGAGCTACTGAGGCACTCAATTTAGTTGCAAATACATTAGGTCAAAATTATTTACAAGAAGGTGATGAAATACTTATCACTGAATTAGAGCATCATTCTAATTATGTGCCATGGCATTTTTTAAGAAAATCAAAAAATATTAAAATAAATTTTGCTGAAATTAATGAAGATGGAGAAATTACTTTAGAAGAAATTGAAAAAAAAATAACTACTAAAACAAAAATAATCTCTATTACTCATTTATCAAATGTAACTGGAGCTATATTGCCTATTAAAGAGATAACAGAATTAGCTCATTCTAAAGATATAGTTGTTGTAGTTGACGGTTGTCAGGGAGCACCACATTTAAAATTGGATATGCAGGATTTAGATTGTGATTTTTATGCAATTTCTTGTCATAAAATGTATGGCCCTACTGGATTAGGTGTTTTGTACGGCAAGAAAAAATGGTTAGAAGAATTACCACCATACCAGGGTGGTGGCGGAATGATTAATGAAGTTAAAAAAGATAGAATTTCTTATGGTGATTTGCCCAATAAATATGAAGCTGGAACAATGGCAACAGCTCAAGTTATAGCTTTCGATCAATCTATTAAATTTTTAGAAAGCATTGGAATAGATAATTTAGTAAAACATGAAGCAGAATTAGTTGAATATGGACAAGAGTTGTTACAAAAAAATAATTCTGTTAAGTTAATTGGTAACCCAAAAAATAAAGGTGGAGTTTTATCCTTTACTATAGAAGGTATTCATCCTCATGATGTAGCAACAATATTAGATGAGGACGGTGTTGCTATAAGAGCAGGACATCATTGTTGTCAGATACTACATGATAAATTGAATATACCTGCAAGTTCAAGGGCATCAGTTGGAATTTATAACACTAAAGAAGATCTTGATAAACTTAATGATGCAATAAATAATTGTAAAAAAGTATTTGATTTAAAATGAATTTAAAAGAATTATACCAAGAGCTAATATTAGAGCATGGTAAAAATCCAAGAAATCTTGGTAAGACTGATGATTTTAATAAAGACGCTAGGGGACACAATCCTTTATGTGGTGATAACGTTCATATTTATTTAAAACTGAATGGACAAAGAATAGTTGAGGATATTTCTTTTGAAGGCAGTGGGTGCGCTATTTCAATGGCTTCAGCATCTATTATGACAGATTTAATTAGAGGAAAAAATGAGCATGAAGCTAAAGAAATTGTTGAGGATTTTTTAGGTATGATTAAAGAAAATCCTGAGTTAAAATCGGAAAACTTAAACGAAGATGAAAAAACAAAATTAATGTGCTTATCAGGAGTAAAACAATATCCAATGAGAGTAAAGTGTGCGACTTTATCTTGGCACACTTTAGTATCAGCATTTGATGATAAAAATGAAGAAGTAAATACAGAGAATTAAATATGTCTAAAAAAGATCAAATAATCGAAGAAATAAGAAAAATTTATGATCCTGAATTACCGGTCAATATATATGAATTAGGACTTATTTATGATATTAATGTTGAAAATGAAAAATTTGCTAAAATTAAAATGACATTAACTACTCCCAACTGTCCAGTGGCTGAAAGTCTGCCTAAAGAAGTAAAGGAAGGAGCAATGCAAGTTGAAGGCATCGAAGATGTTGATCTTGAACTAGTATGGGATCCTCCATGGAATAAAGATATGATGTCAGAAGCAGCTAAACTGGAGTTGAATTTATAATGAACTCAATTATTAAACTAAGCGATAACGCTGCGATAAGAATAAAAGAAATTATGTCCAATGCTGAAAAAGAATCTTTAGGAGTAAGAGTTTCTGTAAAGTCAGGAGGATGTGCAGGAATGTCTTATGTTATGGAATATACCAAAAAGATAAACCCAAATGATGAAGTGATTGAAGATAAAGGAGTTAAAGTCTTTGTAGATTCTGCAGCTATAATGTATCTGCTTGGAACTGTAATGGATTACAAAAAAGAGGAATTATCCTCAACTTTTGTATTTAACAACCCTAATGAAACTGAACGTTGTGGTTGTGGGGAGTCATTCAAAGTAGAATAGTCTAAAGTCCCATTTTGGACATACCTGATTTGCATTAAATGCATATCTGTTATACAAAGGGATATGAATAAATTTGAATTTAAAAATCTTGTTAAAGACTTAAAGAACTCTTTAAAAGAAAAGACATTTTTTAAAGACCTTCGAAAAGAAGTAGAAACTGGTGCTAACGGCACACAGGACTACGTCGTTAAAAAGGGTATTAACAAAGATACAATTGCAACTACCAGACAGTAATTAATTACTAACTACTGTAATACATTTCAAATTCTACTGGATGAGGTGCATGTTCAAATTTATGAATTTCCTCAAACTTAAGTGCAATATACGCATCAATTTGATCATCCGTAAACACATCACCTTGAGTTAAAAATTCTCTATCTTTATCTAAATTTTCCATTGCTTCTCTTAAAGAACCACAAACAGTTGGTATAGCTTTAACTTCCTCGGGTGGTAGTTCATATAAATCTTTATCAAAAGATTCACCTGGATGAATTTTATTTTTAATTCCATCGAGACCAGCCATAAGCATTGCAGCAAAAGTTAAATATGGATTCCCAGATGCATCAGGAAATCTAATTTCACATCTAGCACCTTTTTTGCTTAATGTAATTGGTATACGACAAGACGCAGATCTATTTCTAGCAGAATAAGCTAGAAGAACCGGAGCTTCAAAACCTGGAATTAGTCTTTTGTAACTATTAGTAGTAGAATTAGCAAAAGCGTTAATTGCTTTAGCATGTTTTAAAATTCCACCAATATAATGAAGAGCTGTTTCAGATAAGCCAGCATAAGCATCCCCAGAAAATACAGGAGTATCACCTTTCCAAATAGATTGGTGAATGTGCATACCTGAACCATTATCACCAGCAACAGGCTTAGGCATAAACGTAGCTGTTTTACCAAATGAATGAGTAACCATTTGAACTACATATTTATATAATTGAACGTTATCTGCTTGATCTACTAAAGTTCCAAAGTACATTCCAAGCTCATGCTGACTTGGAGCTACTTCATGATGGTGTTTTTCAACTTTAATTCCAACTTCTTTTAAGTTTTTTAAATATTCACCCCTCATATCTTGTTCACTATCAACAGGTGGCACAGGAAAATATCCACCTTTTATCGGAGGTCTGTGACCCATATTTCCACTTTCATATTCTTTCCCAGAGTTATATGGACCTTCTTTACTATCAATCTTAAAACCACATTCATTCATGTCATTTTTAATTCTTACGTCGTCAAATACAAAAAATTCTGGTTCAGGACCAAAAAAAGCTTTATCACCAATCCCAGAAGCTTTTAAATACTCTTCTGCTTTTTTAGCAACACCTCTTGGATCTCTTTCGTAAGGATTTTTCTTTACAGCGTCTAAGATATCACAAAACAAAACAACAGTATTATGAGAAGTAAAAGGATCCATAAACATTCTTGCAGTGTCTGGTTTTAAAATCATGTCTGACTCATTAATAGCTTTCCAACCAGCGATAGACGATCCATCAAAAAATACACCTTCATTCAACATGCCCTCATCAACAATGCCTGCATCCATAGTTAAATGCTGAAGTTTTCCTCTAGGGTCAGTAAATCTTAGATCTACGAATTCTGCTTCTTTTTCTTTTATGAATTTTAATACATTTACTGCGCTCATTTTGTCTCCTATATAATTTTGTGAGTGATAATTAACAAAATAATACTGATAAATATTGCTTATTTAATAAATAACACCTATGCAATTTTCACATAAGTGATGTATTTATGCAATAACATTTAAAAAAATAATTTATTAAGTGAATCAAATTTTAGATAAAGAGCCAGTTAAAAGAGTTGAAAAATTGCTAAAAATATTTGATCCAAATCTTAAAATTATTTACCTGGAGCAAACAGCAAGAACAGCAAATGATGCTGCTACAGCTTTAGGTTGTAATATTGGGGCCATAGTTAAAAGTTTACTTTTTAAGTCTGGTGAAGAATATATTTTATGTCTTGTATCTGGTGATAAGAGGTGCTCTCTAAATAAATTAAAAAAATTGTTCAGTAAAAATGATGTTTCTATGGCTAGCCCAGCAAATGTAAAAAAAATTACTGGCTATACAATCGGTGGAGTTTCACCTATAGGTCATTTAGTTAAAATTAAAATCTACATAGATACCAATTTAAAAAGATTTTCATCTGTTTTTGCTGCAGCTGGACATCCGAATTGTGTGTTTAAAATAGAATTTGATAAATTAACAAAAATAACTTTAGGCGAAATTCAAGAAATAACTGAATGAAACAACCAAAATTAATAGATTATATTTTATTAACTATTTTAGCCTTGATTTGGGCTTCTGCTTTTTTCAATATTAAAATAGCAACTTATTCTTTTGGACCAGTAACGATCGCATTTTTGAGAGTTTTTTTTGGAGCATTTCCAGTTTTATTTCTTTGTTATATTAAGAAAATTAAAATAGAGGCATTTTCTAAAGATTGGCATTGGTTTGCCATGATTGGGTTCATAAATCTTGTAGCTCCATTTTTCTTAATAGCATATGGAGTTAAATCAGTACAAAGTAACCTAGCAGCAATTTTAATGTCCACAACTCCATTAAGCTCAACCGTATTGGGTCATCTTTATACTAAGAATGAAAAATTTAATTTAATTAAAACAATTGGTATCTTAATTGGTTTCTTTGGAATTATTTTTTTATTTTCTGATAATATATTGATTAACGAAAACAATTTTATTTCAGCTTTATTAATTTTACTAGGCTCAACATGCTATGTGGTCGGAGGAGTATTAACTCTTAAAATAAGTAAGAAAAAAAACGAAAATGTTACAGGCTCTATTTTGATATGGGCAATTATAATCTTAATTCCTCTTGTAAGCTTCATGGAACAACCTTGGCAAACTATACCTAGAATAGACTCAACTATATCGGTTATTTATCTTGGAATTGTAGCAACAGGATTTGCTTGGTTATTAAGATTTAAGATTTTAAAAAAAAATGGCTTAATTTTTCAATCTCAAGTTTCTTATTTAATACCTATTTTTGGAACTATATTAAGCTATATATTTTTAAAAGAATTAATTACTATTAAAGTATTAATTTCTCTAGTTGCTGTTTCAGTTGGAATTTATTTTGTAGGAAAAGCTAATAATAATAAATCACTTTAATTTAGAGATTTCTCTAATGTGTGCCGGTATTGTTTCGCAACATCCACCAAGAATAGTGGCACCTTGTTTAATAATTTTTTGAGAAAATTTGTAAAATAATTCTGCACTATATTTGTCCCTTTTTCCAAATGCCACATTAGGATTAGTACCAATTTCATCATGTTTAGCATTGTTGAAAGTTTGTTGGGGTCCTGGTTCATCTATTTCCCATAAATTTGCTTTAAACCCAAAAGGTAAATTCATTTCACTTAACTCATAAATAGATTTTTCAACTATTTCTGGGGATATGCACGCACCTATTAAACCAAGCCAATTTTCGTTTTTATATTTTTTTACAACCTCTGTAATTGTTTCACCTGAAGGTAGTAAGCAATTTTTTTTTAAATGAATTCCTGCTAAAATAGGCCTATTAAGTTTAGCAGCAACATTAGAGGCTATATCTAATTCTTTACCACTAGACAAAACATCTAAATAAAAAAAATCTATATAGGGACTAATTATAATAGCTTGATCTAGAAAATCTTTTTCAATTTCATTAGTTTCACGCTTATCCTCTACATAGGTATCTCTTTGACTCGGTAAACTTCCTGCTATTAGAATATCTTTCTTAGATTTACTTTTTGCTTCGATTGCAAGCATACACGCTTGCTCATTAATATATTTAAAGTGTTCATTTACTTTATTTTGAATTAATCTAATTCTTCTTGCAGAAAATGTATTGGTAACAATTACATCAGCACCAGAATTAATATATGATAAATGAAGATCTATAACTAAATCATGAAATTTTTTATCTAAATTTGCGCTAGCAGACCACAGTGTTCCTTTTGAAATTAATCCCTTTGCTAAAAGTTCTTGGCCCATTCCACCATCTAGAATTCTTATTTGATTAAAAAAATTTTTATCCATCTGATAAATATAAAATTTTTATAGAGTTAGATAAACTATTTTTTAAATGTAAGTTTTATATTGAAAGAAAAAGATCTTCGTTCACCCTCAACATTAAAAGGATAAGCGGTATGCATCAAATAATTAGGAAAAATTAATAAATCATTAATTTTGGGAATTAAATTATAAATACTTTTACTTAAAAATCCCTTTTGTCCATTAATAAAATCTATAGTTCCATTCGTTTTAGACTTTTTATTTCTTACCAATTTATTATTTGTCATATTTTTTGGTAATCTCAGATAACCTACACCAGAAAGATCTCCTTCATGATAATGTATAGGATTATATTCACCTTTAAATTGACGGACCACCCAGAGATTCAGAATATTTATTTTTTTAATATTGCCTATTTTTTCTTTGGTTAAAAATTTACGCGTAAGAATTTTAATTTCTTTTTCCAAATTTTTTTTGATAAATTGATTTGAGATTTTAACTTCATTCTTAATTTGACTTGCTAATTTCGAACTATAGTCAATTTTTTTTGAGTTTGATTTAAAATCAAACTCATTATTCAGTTTGTTTATAAATTTTTTTGATAATCTACCTTTTCCTATTGAAGGACCAAATGGTTTAATATTTTTCATGATAATATTGAATATATTAATTTAATAGATTTTATCAACTTTAAGAAAATAATTTAAAGCCCATTCTTACTGAAACAAAAATTACCAATACTGCAGTAATTATTACTAGAGTTTTATTTGAAAAAAATTTAAGGTTTAACGTATTTCCTATTAGACCACCTATAAGCACAACAACAAAAAGGGGCCAGTAATCTAAAAATTCATAATATGTTCTATCTTTTGTTAATTGACCAGCAATTCCAAAAAGAGAATTAATTAAAATAAATAATGATGCAGTTGTTGCAATCTGTTTAGGATATCCAGATTTTAATAAGTACAAAATTGGACTTAAAAATATCCCTCCTCCAATTCCTACTATTCCAGATATAAATCCTAGAATTGAACCAATAATTACTGATAAAAAAATTGGTACTTTCCTAATCTGAAAATTTTCACTATTAAAAGATTTGCTTTCAATTAGCAAAAAAATTCCTGCTATAAGTAAAACAAAAAATAATAATAATTCGAAAAACTCTTTTTCAATTAATATAGAGGCACCAAAAAAAGCAAACGGTATTGATCCTGCAAGATAAGGTAATAATAATCTTAAATTAAGATTACCAGATCTAATATAGTTCACAGAATTACCTGAAACGACTATGATATTACAGATTAATGCTATTATTGGAAAAATATAGTATGGGATATCCAAAATAATCATTAATGCCAAATAGGTAGACCCACCACCAAATCCTACGCTTGAATATAAAATTGCTGTTATAAAAAAAAATATTGATAATATAGTCATTTTAAAAATTTTATAATGATCGTAAATATAGCTTTATTGACAGTAACAGATACAAGGACTTTTGATAATGATAAATCTGGGGCTATTCTTGTGAAAAAAATTAAAGAAGCAAATCATAAATTAGTTGATAGGAAAATTTGTAAAGATAATAAAGATGATATTGTCTCAATATTTAAAGAATGGACAACTAATAAAGATATAGACGTCATCATAACTACTGGTGGAACAGGTTTAACAGGTAGAGATATTACTCCTGAGGCAGTTAATGAAATTGCTGACAAACATATACCAGGATTTGGAGAAGTTTTTAGAAATATTAGCTTAAAAACTGTTGGTACATCTGCTATGCAATCTAGAGCTTGTGCAGCATTATCGAATGGTAAATATATTTTTGCTTTACCAGGTTCTTCAGGTGGAGTAACAGATGCTTGGGATGGAATTTTAAAATATCAATTAGATATAAATAATAAACCATGTAATTTTGTTGAACTATTTCCTAGATTAAAAGAAAAATAATTATTTTTGAAATTTTTCCTTCCATTCTGAATAAGGCATTCCATATATATGTTTTCTTGCATCTGGATCTGAAATTGTAACTCCTTTTTTTTCTGCCTCTTCTCTGAACCATCTAGATAAACAATTCCTACAGAACCCTGCCAAATTCATTAGGTCAATATTTTGAACATCTTTTCTACTGTCTAAATGTTCTAACAATCTTTTAAATGTAGCAGACTGCAATTCTTTTTTTTGATTTTCATTCATAAAAAAATATTAGTCACTTTTAATCATACCACAAGATATAGTATTTAATTCAATTATAAGTAGAAAATAAAAATCATATAAATAGACTTTAAGCTCAATTGTTAGTTTAATAATTAATGGCTATTAAGAAAAAAAAAATAGCAAAACCAAAAGCTAAAAAAAGAAAAAAATTAGCTAAACGATCCAAGAAAAAAAATAAAAATCTTAAAAAGGTTGTGACAAAAAAGTCTGCGACTGAGAAGAAGTTAAAAAAAAGCAAAAAAACAAATAGACTTAAAAAAGTAAAAACAAAGAGAGGGATAAAAAAAATGAGTACAGAGACAATTAAAAGTGGTGTATCTGCTTCGTTAGATACTTCTCACTTAAAAGTACCATTTCCGTATAAAAAAAAATATGGAAATTATATTAATGGAAAGTTTGTCGAACCAAAATCAGGTAAATATTTTGACAATGTAAGTCCTATTAATAACGAAGTTATATGTCAGGTGCCAAGATCTGATGCAAAAGATGTAGATGCAGCATTAGACGCCGCACATGCAGCTTTTAAGGAATGGGGAAAAACTGACATTACAACAAGATCAAACATCTTAAACAAGATAGCTGATGTATTAGAAAAAAATCTTAATCTTCTAGCAACAGCAGAATGTTTAGATAACGGAAAACCAATTAGAGAGTGTATGGCGGCTGATCTACCATTAGTAATAGATCATTGGAGATATTTTGCAGGAGTAATTAGAGCAGAAGAAGGTTCGATTGCTGAGATAAGTAACTCACAATACTCTTACAACATACCTGAGCCTTTAGGTGTAGTTGGTCAAATTGTTCCGTGGAACTTTCCATTACTAATGGCAACTTGGAAATTAGCTCCAGCATTAGCTGCAGGAAATTGTTCAGTTATTAAACCAGCAGAACAAACCCCAGCATCTATTATGTTAATGATGGAATTAATAGGAGATCTATTACCACCAGGAGTAGTCAATGTAGTAAGTGGCTTTGGTTTAGAAGCAGGAAAACCTTTAGCATCTTCAAAAAGAATTGCTAAAATTGCTTTTACTGGAGAAACAACTACTGGTAGATTAATCATGCAATATGCAGCTCAAAATCTAATTCCAATTACATTAGAATTAGGTGGAAAATCTCCGAACATTTTCTTTGAAGATGTTATGGAAAAAGATGACGCCTTTCTAGATAAATGTGTCGAAGGATTTGTAATGTTTAACTTGAACCAAGGTGAAGTTTGTACCTGTCCAAGTAGAGCTTTAGTCCAAGAGTCTATCTATGATAAATTCATGGAAAAAGTTATTGCTAGAACAAAAGCTGTAGTTCAAGACAATCCTTTAAAAATGGAAACTATGATAGGAGCACAAGCTTCAGTAGAACAAATGGAAAAAATCAAATCTTATTTAGATTTAGGTAAAAAAGAAGGAGCCAAAGTTCTATGTGGTGGAGAAGTTGCAAAACTAAATAGTGGTCTTGAAACAGGAAACTATATCCAACCAACTATTTTTGAAGGTGACAACAAGATGAGAATCTTCCAAGAAGAAATTTTTGGCCCTGTTGTTTCAGTAACAAAGTTTAAAGACGAGGCTCATGCATTAGAAATTGCAAATGATACTCTTTATGGACTTGGTGCTGGAGTTTGGACTAGAAATGGAAACATAGCTTACAGAATGGGAAGAGCTATTCAAGCAGGTATTGTATGGACAAATTGTTATCATGCTTACCCAGCTCACTCACCATTCGGAGGATATAAACAATCTGGTGTTGGAAGAGAAACTCACAAAATGATGCTAAATCACTATAGACAAAATAAAAATCTACATGTGTCTTACGCAGAAAATAAATTAGGTTTCTTTTAATAGATATATTATAATGGCCCGTAGTAAAATGCGGGCCATATAAAATGAAAGTTTCAGCAACAAATTCAGCACTTGAGTTAATCAAAGAGCTTAAAGCAACACATGGTGAAGATTTGCTTTTTCATCAGTCAGGAGGTTGTTGTGATGGCAGTGCCCCAATGTGTTATCCAGCTAAAGAATATCTAGTTGGGGACGGGGATGTATTAATAGGTAAAATTGGTGGAATTCCCTTCTATATAAGCGAGTCTCAGCATGAAGCGTGGAAAAATACAGATTTGATTATTGATTGTATCAAAGGCATGGGTGGAATGTTCTCTTTAGACAATGGAACTGGCAAACGATTTTTAACTAGATCTGAAATTTGTATCCCAGAAGATGTAAAACTAAA
>CACGET010000032.1 GCA_902572155.1 uncultured Pelagibacteraceae bacterium
CAGAGGTTAAAAGAGGCAAAAGAATTCAAAGAAAAAAAAAATATTTTCCTGGTTATGTTTTGATTAAAAGTGAGATGGATAATAATATTTATCATATGATTAAAAATATAAAGAGAGTAAGTGGTTTTCTTGGCTCAAAAGGAATACCTGTGCCAGTTTCTGATAAAGAAATAGAAAAAATATTAGGCCAAATAAAAGATGGTGTAGCTCAGCCAAAATCTGGTATAGAATATAGTATTGGTGAAAAAGTTCAGGTAGTAGATGGTCCTTTCGCATCATTTAGTGGTATGGTTGAAGATGTTGATGAAGAAAAATCTAGACTCAAGGTTTCAGTATCGATATTTGGACGTCCTACACCGGTGGATTTAGAGTATAATCAAGTTGAGAAGGTAAGTTAATGGCAAAAGAAATAAGTGGATTTATAAAATTACAAATTAAAGGTGGACAAGCAAACCCAGCACCTCCAGTTGGTCCTGCGCTTGGTCAGCGTGGAGTAAATATTATGGAGTTTTGTAAAGCTTTTAATGATAAAACAAAATCATTAGCTGGTAAACCAGTCCCTGTTGAAATAACAGTTTACAAAGATAAAAAATTTGATTTTAAAATCAAATCACCGCCAGCGTCTTTTTATATTAAAGAAGCTGTTAAATTAAAAGGTGGCTCAAAAGAACCAGGAAGAAATATTGTTGCGTCAATTTCAAAGAAACAATTAGAAGAAATTGCAAAACAAAAAATGAATGATTTAAACGCCCATGATTTAGAAGAAGCAGTTAAGATTATAGGAGGATCAGCTAGATCTATGGGTATTGAGGTTAAAGAATAATGGCATCTAAGAGATATAAAAAATTACTTGAAAATATAAAAAAAGTGAATGCGGAACCTATTGAAAAGTTGTTACCCGAAATAAAAAAAAATTGTACAACTAAATTTGATGAGTCAGTAGACTTGAGCCTCCAAATTAATAATAAGCAAAAGAAAAGTGAAGTCAACATTAGAACAGTAGTTAACCTTCCAGGAGGAACAGGTAAAAATATCAAAGTAGCTGTTGTGTGTGAGGATAGTAAGGCTGAAGAAGCAAAAAATGCAGGTGCAGATATCGTCGGTAGCGACGAATTTGTAGAGGAAATTAAAAGTGGTAAATTAAACTTTGAAAAATTAATTTGTACCCCAGGTATGATGATTAAACTTTCTAAATTAGGAAAAGTTTTAGGTCCTAAAGGATTAATGCCTAATCCAAAACTTGGTTCAGTTTCAGAAAACATTAAAGATGCAGTGACAAATGCCAAATCTGGTCAAGTAGAAATTAGAAATGATAAAGATGGAAACATAGGTGTAAGTATAGGAAAAAAATCATTTCATGATGATCAATTATTGAAAAATTATCACGCTGTGTTAGATGCTTTAGAAAAAGAAAAATCAAATAACACCTTTAAGGGTGATTTAATAAAAAATGTATTTGCAACTTCTTCAATGGGAGTATCTTTTAAAATTAAATTAGGTAAGGCGATTTAGCTATGATGAATAAAGAACAAAAAAAGAATTATATTACAGATATGATCTCTCAGTTTGAGAATAGTAAAGCTGTTATGGTTACTCATTATCAGGGCTTGACTATGGTTCAATTAGACGAATTAAGATCTAAAATGAGAGAACATGGAATAGTTTTTAAAATAACAAAAAATAGAATTACGAAATTAGCATTAGAAAAAACTAAGTGTAAAGATTTATCAGATTTATTTAATGGTCCTACGGCAGTTGCATTTGGAGAAGATGCAATAATGTCAGCAAGGATTCTATCTAAATTTTCAAAAGATAATGAAAATCTAAAATTAATTGGTGGAATAATGGATAATGAGGTCTTAGATCAGGCTGGCGTACAAAATGTAGCAAGTTTACCAACATTAGATGAAGCTAGAGCTAATATTGTTGGTATTTTAAACGCTCCAGCATCAAAATTAGTCAGTATTTTGCTTGCATACTCAGAAAAAATGAGTAGTTTGACCGCAGAAAATTCTGTAACACAACCCAAAGAGTAATAAATATGTCTGACCTAAACAAAATTATTGAGGACCTTTCAAGTTTAACTGTTGCTGAGGCAGCTGAGCTTTCAAAACAATTAGAGGAAAAATGGGGCGTAACTCCAATGGCAGCAGCAGCACCCGCAGCTGCAGGTGGCGCAGCTCCCGCTGAAGAGAAAGATGATTTTACAATTATGCTTGTAGCAGCAGGTGATAAAAAAATTAATGTCATTAAAGAAGTTAGAGCAGCAACTTCACTAGGTTTAAAAGAAGCTAAAGATCTTGTAGAGGGTGCACCAAAAGAAGTTAAAACCGGTGTTCCAAAAAAAGAAGCTGAAGAAATTAAAGCTAAATTAGAAGCTGCAGGCGCTAAAGTAGAACTTAAATAAATTAATAAGAAAGAATTCAAATGCTGATTATTTTTTAATCAGTATTACTAAACATAAATGCAATTATCATTTACTGAAAAGAAAAATATAAGAAAAAGTTTTGGTAAACTAAAGGAAAGTTTATCAATACCAAATTTGATTGAGGTACAAAAAAATTCATATGATGAATTAACTGATTTTATTTCTGAAGCAGATTTAACAAAAGGATTTGATAGAGTTTTTAAAAGCATATTTCCAATCGAGGATTTAAACGATAAAGCAACATTAGAATATGTTTCTTATAGATTAGAAAAACCTAAATTTGATGTTGAAGAATGTATTACAAGAGGTTTAACTTATTCTTCTGCTTTAAAATGTACTCTAAGGTTAGTTGTTTATGAAATAGATCAAGAGAATAATACGAAAGATATATTGTCAGCTAAAGAACAAGAAGTTTATATGGGAGAAGTTCCAATGATGACTAATAGTGGAACATTTATTACTAATGGTGTTCAAAGAGTTGTCGTTAATCAAATGCATAGGAGCCCAGGAGTTTTTTTTGATCACGACAAGGGCAAAACACATGCCAGTGGTAAATTATTATTTAATTGTAGGGTAATACCCAATAGGGGTTCCTGGCTAGATTTTGAATATGATGTTAAAGATTTTTTATATTTTAAAATTGATAGGAAAAAGAAAATTTTTACATCAACATTGTTATTAGCATTAGGTTTTACTAAAGCAGAAATTGCAGATGAATTCTATGAAAATGAGCAATATACTTTTGATACTAAAACTGAAAAGTGGAGGACTAAATTTAATCCCGAAAACTATAAAGCTAAAAATTTTTCTGAAGAAGTAATTGATGCAAAAACTAATGAGATTGTAATAAAATTAGGTGATAAGATCAATTTTTTAAATGCTAAAAAATTAGCAAATGATGGGCTTAAAGATATATTGGTATCACGTGAGTCTTTATTTGGAAAAATTTTACATAGAGATGTTAAATTAAATGAAGAAGAGGATGGTACTTTTAAAATTGGAACAGAATTGAATGATACTATAGTTCAACAAATTTTAGATGCAAATATTCACTCACTACAAATTTCAGTAACTAATTCTATTAATAAAGGACCCTATCTTTTAACAACAATACTTAATGATAAAAACAACACTAAAGATGAAGCTATTACAGAAATCTACAAGATGCTTAGACCAGGCGAGCCACCAACGATAGAAATAGCTACACAAATATTTAATAATTTATTTTTTAGTTCTGATAGATATGATTTATCAGATGTTGGAAGAGTTAAAATGAACTCTAGGCTTAACCAAGAGTGTTCAGATAAAATCACAATTTTAAGAAATGACGATATAATTGCTATTGTTCATAAAATGTTAGATCTAAGAGATGGAAAAGATGATGTAGACGACATTGATCACCTAGGAAATAGAAGAGTTCGATCAGTTGGTGAATTAGTTGAAAACCAAGCTAGAATTGGTGTTTATAGAATGGAAAGAGCCATAAAAGAAAAGATGACAACTCTAGATGTTGAGTCAGCTATGCCACAAGATTTAATCAATGCTAAACCTTTGACTGTTTCCCTAAAAGATTTTTTTGCAAGTTCACAACTTTCACAATTTATGGATCAAACAAATCCATTATCTGAAATTACCCATAAAAGACGAGTTTCAGCTTTAGGCCCTGGTGGTCTTACAAGAGAGAGAGCTGGATTTGAAGTACGGGATGTTCACCCAACACATTATGGAAGAATTTGCCCAATAGAAACCCCTGAAGGTCCAAATATTGGATTAATTAACAGTTTATCTACATATGCAAAGATCAATAAATATGGCTTTATTGAAAGCCCTTACAAAAAAGTAAAAAATGGGGTTGTCCAAGATAATGTTGTGTATTTATCAGCTATGGAGGAGACAAAATTTACAATTGCTCAGGCAAATACAAAATTGGATAAGAATGGAAAAATTATTGAAGAACTTGTTTCATGCAGACAAAATCTCAACTTCCTATTATCAAAACCTGATACTATTGATTATATAGACGTATCTCCAAAGCAACTTGTTTCTGTAGCAGCATCTTTAATTCCTTTTCTAGAAAATGATGATGCGAACAGAGCACTTATGGGTTCAAACATGATGAGGCAAGCAGTTCCATTATTAAAACCTGAATCACCATTAGTTGGAACTGGTATTGAAAGTGATGTAGCATTAGACTCAGGTGTTACCATTGTCGCTAAACGAGATGGTATTGTTGATAAAATTGATGGTAAAAGAATTGTAATTAAAGTTACAGAAGAAACTGATTTTTCAAAATCAGGTGTAGACATTTATAATCTTCAAAAATTCAAAAGATCAAACCAAAATACATGTATTAATCAAAAGCCTTTGGTAAGAGTAGGTGATAAAGTAAAGTCTGGTGATATAATTGCTGATGGGCCTTCAACTAAATTAGGTGAGCTAGCCTTAGGCAAAAATGTAACTGTAGCGTTTATGCCCTGGCAAGGTTATAATTTTGAAGATTCAATCTTAATTTCAGAAAGATGTGTAACTGATGATGTCTTTACTTCAGTTCATATAGTTGAATATGAAATTATGGCTAGAGACACCAAACTAGGTGAGGAGGATATAACTAGAGATATCCCTAATGTTAATGAGGAAGCCTTAAAAAATCTTGATGAATCTGGAATAGTTTACATTGGTGCAGAAGTAAACGCTGGTGACATACTAGTTGGAAAAGTTACTCCAAAAGGTGACTCAGCTTCGGGACCTGAGGAAAAATTATTAAGATCAATATTTGGTGAGAAAGCAATTGATGTCACTGATACTTCATTAAGAATGTCTAGAGGTAGTAGTGGTACGGTTGTAGATGTTAGAGTGTTTAATAGACATGGTATTGAAAAAGATGAGAGATCAATAACAATAGAAAGAGCAGAAATTGAACAGGTTCAACAAGATAAAATTGTAGAAGAAGAAATTCTTGAAAGAAGCATTAAACAAAGAGCTTCTCAATTTTTATTAGGAAATACTTTAACAAAAAAAGTTAAAGATTTATCTGAAGGTACAAAATTAGATCATGAAACTATTGAAAATTTTTCAATTAATGACTTATTTAAAATTACAGTTGGAAACAGCAATGATGAAGCAACTTTAGCTCAACTTAAAGAGCAATATAATAAAGCAAAGCAAGATATTACTGAAAGATTTGAGGATAAAGTTCTAAAGATTAGAAGTGGTGACGACTTATTACCAAGTGTTATGAAAATGGTTAAGGTATTTGTTGCAATAAAAAGAAGATTAAGACCAGGTGATAAAATGTCTGGAAGACATGGCAATAAAGGTGTTGTAAGTAAAATTGTTCCAGTTGAAGATATGCCTTATCGTGAGGATGGAAGACCTGTTGATATAGTATTAAATCCACTTGGTGTACCTAGTAGAATGAATGTGGGACAAATCCTTGAAACACACTTAGGTTGGGCTTGTAAAGAGTTTGGAGAGGAAGTTAAAAAATTAGTAAACGAAAACAATAAGAAAATTGAAAAAACTGAAAAAATTTCCAAGTTCTTAAAATCTGTTTATGGAGATGAAATTTACAATGAAAAAGTCGAGAAATTAAGTAAAACAGAATTTAAAGACTTAGCTGAAAATTTACAAAATGGAATTGCAATTTCAACGCCAGTATTTGATGGAGCAAAAGAAAAAAATGTTACAGAAATGCTTGAGCTTGCTAAATTACCTGGATCTGGACAAACTTATTTGTGGGACGGAAGAACTGGGGAAAAATTTGATAGACCAGTAACTGTTGGAATTATTTATATGCTTAAACTTCATCACTTAGTAGAAGATAAAATTCATGCTAGGTCTACTGGCCCATATAGTTTAGTTACTCAGCAACCTTTAGGTGGAAAAGCACAACTTGGTGGTCAAAGATTTGGTGAAATGGAGGTATGGGCTTTAGAGGCTTATGGAGCATCTTATACTCTTCAAGAAATTTTGACTGTTAAATCTGATGATGTTGCTGGCCGAGTAAAAGTTTATGAAACAATTGTTAAAGGTGAAGAAAACTTTGAGTCAGGAATTCCAGAGTCATTTAACGTATTAGTAAAAGAAATTAAATCTTTAGCATTAAACGTGGAGCTTAATTAGAATGAAAAAAGAACTAACAGACTTATTTAAAAACTCAGAAATATCTGAAGCTCAAAATTTTAATAGCATTAAAATTTCACTCGCTAGTCCTGAAAAAATTAAATCATGGACCTTTGGAGAAATTAAAAAACCAGAAACTATAAACTATAGAACTTTTAGACCAGAAAAAGATGGATTGTTCTGTGCTCGAATTTTTGGACCAATTAAAGATTACGAATGTTTATGTGGGAAATATAAACGAATGAAATTTAGAGGTATCATTTGTGAGAAATGTGGTGTTGAAGTGACTAAATCGAATGTTCGAAGAGAGAGAATGGGACATATTAATCTTGCTACACCTGTTGCTCATATATGGTTTTTAAAGTCCTTACCTAGTAGAATTGCTTTAGCTGTCGACATGAAACTAAAAGAAATTGAGAGAGTGCTTTACTTTGAAAATTTTATAGTAATTGAACCAGGTTTAACTGGGTTACAAAAAAATCAACTTCTTAATGAGGAAGAACTAGCAAAATATCAAGATGAATTTGGTGAAGAGTCATTTTCTGCTGGTATTGGTGCAGAAGCCGTTCTTGAGATGCTTAAAAATTTAGATCTAGAACTAGAAAGAAAAAATCTTGTAACCTTTATTAAAGAGACCAAGTCAAAGGTTAATGAGGAGAGAGCCATTAAAAGATTGAAGCTTTTAGAGTCATTTATTGAAACTGGCCAAAAACCAGAATGGATGATCCTAACAGTGGTTCCAGTCATTCCACCCGAGTTAAGACCTTTAGTACCATTAGATGGAGGAAGATTTGCTACATCTGATCTTAATGATCTTTATAGAAGAGTTATCAATAGAAATAATAGACTAAAAAGATTAATGGACCTTAAGGCTCCAGATATTATTGTGCGTAATGAAAAAAGAATGCTTCAAGAATCAGTTGACGCTTTATTTGATAATGGAAGACGTGGACGAGTGATTACTGGTACCGGCAAAAGACCTCTCAAATCATTAGCTGAAATGCTTAAAGGTAAACAAGGAAGATTTAGACAAAACTTATTAGGAAAAAGAGTCGATTATTCCGGTAGATCAGTGATTGTAGTTGGTCCTGATTTAAAACTTCATGAGTGTGGACTGCCAAAAAAAATGGCGCTAGAATTATTTAAACCGTTTCTGTACGCAAGGTTAAATAAACTTGGTTTAGCATCAACAATTAAACAAGCAAAAAAATTAGTTGAAAAAGAAACAAATGCTGTTTGGGATGCATTAGAATTGATAGTAAGAGAGCATCCAGTAATATTAAATAGGGCTCCAACACTCCACAGGCTTGGCGTTCAGGCATTTGAACCAAAATTAATTGAAGGTGATGCAATTGAATTACACCCCTTAACATGCGCAGCATTTAATGCTGATTTTGATGGTGATCAAATGGCCGTCCATGTTCCATTAAGTTTGGAGGCACAATTAGAAGCTAGAATTTTGATGTTATCTACAAATAATATTCTTTCTCCATCTAACGGTAAGCCAATAATTGTCCCAAGTCAGGACATGATCTTAGGAATTTATTATTTATCACAAGAACCTTTAACAGATAAACCTACAGGTTATTTTATAGATGTTGACGCAATTGAATTTGCTTTAGCTTCAGATCAAATAAAAGTTCATAGCACAATTATCTCAAGAATTGAAACAGTCGATGACAAAGGAAATAAAAAATTTGAAAAATATACTTCAACTGCTGGAAGATTTTTACTTGCAAATTTATTACCAAAAAATTCTAATATTAAATTCTCTTTAGTAGATAGATTATTACCTAAAAAAGTAGTTTCAGAAATTATTGATATAGTATTTAGATTTTGTGGACAAAAAACGACTGTTATATTTTGTGATAAATTAAAAGATTTAGGATTTAAGCATGCATTTAAAGCTGGAATATCTTTTGGTAAGGATGATCTGGTGATACCAGAAAATAAAACACAGTTAATTGACGATACAAAAAAATTAATTGCTGATTATGAAACTCAGTATTCGGAGGGATTAATTACAAGAGGAGAAAAGTACAACAAGGTTGTTGATGCTTGGTCTAAGTGTACTGATAAAGTAGCTGGTGAAATGATGAAGGGAATTTCTGCAACTGAAAAAACATCAGAGGGTCTAAAGATTAATTCAGTATTTATGATGGCTGATAGTGGTGCAAGAGGTTCTGCTGCCCAAATGAAACAATTAGCTGGGATGAGAGGTCTAATTGCTAAACCATCTGGAGAAATCATTGAAAGTCCAATTATATCAAACTTTAAAGAGGGTTTGACAGCATTAGAATATTTCAACTCTACTCATGGGGCCAGAAAAGGTCTTGCTGATACTGCACTTAAGACTGCAAGTTCTGGTTATTTAACAAGAAGACTTTGTGACGTTGCACAGGACTTAACTATTACAAAATTAAAATGTGATAATCCAGGTTTTATTGAACTTTCAGAGATTTTAGAAGGTGGAAATGTTGTAGTAAGTTTATCTGAAAGAGCATTGGGAAGAGTTACAGCTGCAGATGTTAAAAACCCATTAAATGGTGAAGTAATAATTAATAAAGAGGAAATGATTGATGAAGCTGGTTGTGATAAAATTGATGCTGCTGGTGTAAAATCAATTAAAGTTTACTCAGTAATGACTTGTAGTTCAAAAGAAGGTGTTTGTGCAACATGTTATGGTAGAGACTTATCTAGAGGTAAAATGGTTCATGTAGGTGAAGCAATTGGTATGATTTCCGCCCAATCTATAGGTGAGCCAGGAACTCAATTAACTATGAGAACCTTCCATGTTGGTGGTACTGCATCAGTAAAACAAGACTCACAGATAATCACTAAGAATGAGGGAACTTTAAAAATTTTAAACTCAAATATTTTAGAAGATTCTAAGAAAAATTTAATAGTTATGGGAAGAAATACTCAACTTTCCATAGAAGATGACAAAGGAGTTCAAATAGCAGTTTATAAAGTTGCTTATGGTTCAAGATTATTTTTCAACAATGGAGATAAAGTCAAAGCAAATACAAAAATTTGTGAATGGGATCCATATACAACTCCAGTTATAGCTGAGAAGAGTGGTGAAGCTAGTTTTGTAGATTTAATAGATGGAGTTTCAATTCAGGAAACTACAGATGATGCGACAGGTATTTCCTCAAAATCAGTAATAGATTGGAGAGCGCAATCTAAAAGCACAGATTTAAAACCCAGGATTACTCTGAGAGATGAAAAAGGAAATGTAATTATGAAAGCTGATGACAATGAAGCTAGATATTATTTAGTTCCAGACTCAATACTTTCAATAAAAGATGGCCAAAAAGTTTTTGCTGGTGATGTTATTGCAAGACTTCCAAAAGAAACAACAAAAACTAAAGATATTACTGGAGGCCTTCCAAGAGTTGCAGAATTATTTGAAGCTAGAAAGGCTAAAGATAGTGCAATTATTGCTGAGAATGATGGGCAAGTTGTATTTGGAAAAGAAGTAAGAGGTAAACAAAGAGTATCAATAGTACCAGAAGATGGGGCTGAACCTTCAAATTATTTAATACCAAAAGGAAAACATATCAACTTTAATCCTGGTGAAAAAATTCAAAAAGGAGAATACTTATTAGATGGACAACCGTTACCTCATGATATTTTGAGAATATTGGGTATTAAGGAGCTAACTGAGTATTTTGTAAACCAAGTTCAAGAAGTTTACAGATTACAAGGAGTAATTATAAATGATAAACATATTGAAACTATTTTAAGACAAATGCTGAAAAAAGTTGAAGTAAAAGTATCAGGAGACTCTTCTTATCTACCCGGTGAAATTGTTGATAGAATTAAGTTTGAAAATACCAACGAAAAACTTATTGCGGAAGG
>CACGET010000033.1 GCA_902572155.1 uncultured Pelagibacteraceae bacterium
TTAAATTCTGTAATTTTTTCTTTTTTTTGACTAGCATCAATAAAAATAATCTTTATCCCTTTATTTAAAAATGCTAATTCTCTCATTCTTTTAATTAAAACATTTGGACTAAACTTTATTGAAGAAAATATTTTTTTAGATGGTAGAAAAGTTATTTGAGTTCCACTTTGTTTAGATTTGCCAGATGCTTTTAATGGAGCTTTGGCTTCTCCATCTTTAAATTCTATAAAATATGTTTTACCATCTCGATTAATTTCTAGTTGCAATTTTTCTGAAAGTGCATTTACAACTGAAACTCCAACCCCATGTAACCCCCCGGAAACTTTATAAGAATCATGATCAAATTTACCTCCAGCATGAAGTTGGGTCATGATTACTTCTGCTGCTGATTTTTTTTCACCTTTATGCATATCGACCGGAATTCCTCTTCCATCATCTTTTACAGTGATAGTCCCATCCAAGTTAATCTTAACATTTATATTTTTACAATGACCAGCTAAAGCTTCATCGATCGAATTATCAACAACTTCATAAACCATATGATGCAATCCTGTGCCATCATCAGTATCGCCTATATACATACCCGGCCGTTTTCTTACTGCTTCAAGGCCTTTTAAAACTTTAATAGAATCTGCTTGATATGTGTTTATATTTGTCATTTTTAATTACAGGAGAAACTATTTATAACATTTTTTAAAAAAAATTGCTTATTTATATTTGTATAATAGAAGATTTAATTATAAAACACCCCTGAAAATCAAAGTTAATTTAATGGCGGAGAGAATGGGATTCGAACCCATGATAGAGTTTCCCCTATACACGCTTTCCAAGCGTGCGCCTTCAACCACTCGGCCACCTCTCCAATTATTTTTCTTTTGAAATTTTAAGAACACCAATAAATGCCTCTTGAGGAATTTCTACTCTTCCAAATTGTTTAGATCTTGCTTTACCTTTTTTCTGCTTTTCTAATAATTTTCTCTTTCTATCAGTGGCTCCACCACCATGTATTTTAGTAAGAACATCTTTTTTAAAACCTTTAATAGTTTCTCTAGCAATAATCTTTCCTCCAATTGCAGCCTGGACTGGAATCATAAAATTGTGTCTTGGTATTAAATCTTTTAGTTTTTCACAAACTTCTCGACCTGTTCTTTGTGCAAAATCCTTATGTATCATCATAGCAAGAGCATCAACAGGTTCTGAATTTACTAAAATTCCTAACTTAACTAAATCTCCCTCTCTATGTTCTATAATTTCATAGTCAAAACTAGCATATCCACTTGTCATTGATTTTAATCTATCGTTAAAATCAAAAACAACTTCATTTAAAGGCAATTCGTAACTTACTACAGCTCTATTTCCTGAATAACTTAAATTATTTTGTATTCCTCTTTTGTCCTGGCACATTTTAATTATCGAGCCCAAGTATTCATCAGGAGTAATTATTGTCGCTTTTATCCAAGGTTCCTCAATTAGTCTAATTAATGTTGGATCTGGTAAACTAGACGGATTATGCAAATCAACAATACTATCATTATTCATATAGATTTTATATACAACGCCTGGGGTGGTAGTTAATAAATTTACATCAAATTCTCTTTCTAATCTCTCAGTTACAATTTCTAAATGTAATAATCCTAAAAATCCACATCTAAATCCAAGACCCAGTGCAGATGATGACTCAGGTTCAAATGAAAAGCTTGCATCGTTTAATTGTAGTTTAGCTAAACCATCTTTTAATTTTTGATACTCAGAACTATCTACTGGAAATAGTCCACAAAACACTACCGGCTTACTTGGTTTAAAACCAGGTAGTGCTTCTTTTAAAGATTTTGTTGCGTCACATATTGTATCGCCAACTTTTGTTTCGGATAAAACTTTTATTCCAGTGGTTATAAAGCCTATCTCTCCAGCATTTAACTCGTTGATATCTATAGCCTTTGGCGTAAAAACACCAACTTTTTCAACAATATATTCTTGATTGGTTGACATCATTTTAATTTTCATATTTTTTGAAATTTTACCATCAATAACTCTTACTAAAATAACAACTCCTAAATATGTATCGTACCAGCTATCTACCAACAAACATTTTAAATCTCCTAAATTTTCTCCTTTAGGTCCAGGTAAAATAGTAATAATTTTTTCTAAAATATCTTCTATTCCTTCACCTGTTTTTCCAGAGCATGGGATTGCATTTTCTGTATCAATACCTATTACTTCCTCTATTTGTTTTTTTGTTTTATCTAAATCTGATGCTGGAAGGTCTACCTTGTTTAAAACTGGAACAATTTCATGATCAATATCTAACGCTTGATAAACGTTTGCAAGAGTTTGTGCTTCTACCCCCTGTGTACTGTCAACAATTAAAATTGATCCCTCACAAGCATAGAGAGACCTACTAACCTCATAACTAAAATCTACATGACCTGGAGTATCTATGATATTCAAAATATAATCTTTACCATCTTTTGCCTTATAATTTAGTTTTACTGTCTGGGCCTTAATTGTAATACCTCTTTCGCGCTCAATATCCATCGAGTCTAAAACTTGAGCTTTCATTTCTCTTTCTGTAAGTCCACCACAACTATGAATAATTCTATCTGCTATTGTGGATTTACCATGATCAATATGAGCGATAATCGCAAAGTTTCTAATGTTATCGATATTACTCATTTTTTTTAAGAGCGTATCTTGGCACCAGTTTTGTTTTCAACTGTTTTTATTATAGATTTGTTAATGTTTTCTAAATCATTGTCATTCAATGTTTTTTCAAATGATTGTATAGTTACACTAATTGCTATTGATTTTTGATTTTTTGGAATGTTTTCACCCTCATAGACATCAAAAATTTTAATGTTACTTATTAGTTTTTGATCCACACTCGAGATAACATTAATTAAATCTTGCGCTTTAACTTCTTTATTAACTACAAAAGCAAAGTCTCTCTCAGATTTTTGATAGTCTGAGACTTCAAATTTAGTTTTTTGGTCTTTTAATTTTTTTTTTGGTAATTTTAAATTATCTAAAAAAATTTCAAAACCCACTAAAGAATCAGTTTTAATATCAATTTTTTTCATAATATTTGGATGCATCTCACCAAAATATGCTGCTATCTGATCTTTACCTTTATTTAAAAATAATCTGCCTGATTTACCTGGGTGGTAGTAATTTGGTGTTTCGGTATCCACAAAAAATTTATCTGAATTATACCCTGCCTCAACTAAAGTTTGAATTACATCTCTTTTAACATCAAATACATCAACACTTCTCTCTTTTTCAATCCACGATAATCTTGATCTTTTTCCCGCTGACAAACCACAAACTACCGTGTTTTGTTCGCCTGGATTTGAACCAGTAAAAATCGGCCCTATTTCAAATATTGATAAATCTTTAAAACCTCTATCAAGATTTTTATTCATATACATAATTAAATTTGAAAATATTGAGTTTCTTAAAACTCCTAGCTCTGAACTTATGGGATTTATAATTTTAATTTCTTGATTTTTATCTTTAAAATGATCATTATAATTTGAGTCAGTAAATGACCATGTTATTGACTCCAAATAACCTTTCGAAGCAATTGCTCTTTGAAAGAAATGAAATAACTTTTGTGGCTGAGTAAGGGTAGATTTGGATCTTTCTTTGATAGGATCAATAATTTTTATTTTATCATACCCAGTTATTCTTACCAACTCTTCTACAATATCTATTTCTTGCGAAATATCTGGTCTCCATGTTGGGATAGTTAATTTTAAATATTTTTTTTTTTTTTTAATTATAAAACCAAGGTCTTCTAAAATTTTATATATTTCCTTTGTTGAAATTTTAAATCCAGTTATTTTTTCAAATAAATTAATGTCAAATTTTAAGGTTTTAATTTTCTTTGTTTCAATTTTTTGAATATCAATTTTACTAATTTCTCCACCACAAATCTCTTTGATTAATAGTGCTGCTTTATTTAGTCCATCTTCAATAGATGATGGGTCAATGCCTCTTTCAAACCTAAACTTTGCATCTGTATCTAGGTTTAATTTTTTTGATGTCTTTCTAATAGAAGCAGGCTCAAAATATGCAGACTCCAATAAAATGTTTTTAGTGTCAAACTCTGTACCAGATCTTGTGCCTCCAATAATTCCACCTAATCCCAATACACCCTTGCCATCACTAATCACACACATACCATCATCTAATTTATAATTTTTATTATCTAAAGCTGTAAATTCTTCTCCTGATTTCGAATTTCTAACTATAATACCTTTTTCAATTTTATCAGCATCATAGGCATGTAAAGGGCGATTAATATCAAGCATTACGTAATTAGTAATATCAACTATTGCTGAAATTGGCTTTTGACCAATTGAAATTAATTTATCTTTTAACCATTTAGGACTTTCAATATTTTTTGCATTAGTGATTAGACAACTACCAAAAGAACTACATGCTTGATTTTTTTCTTTATTAATTTTTACTTTTACAGTTTGCTCAATATTTGACTTAAATTTTTTTTTTTTTACATCTTTTAATTTTCCAAAACCTGCAGCAGCAAGATCTCTAGCTATTCCTTTTACTCCAAGACAATCTGGTCTATTGGGAGTGATTGACAGATCTATAAGATTAGAGTCTGATTTTGAAAAATAACTTTTTCCAATTTTCTTTTCATGCTTTTTTGACGATAATTGTATTATTCCATCACTTTCATTGGATAAATTTAATTCAGATTCTGAGCAAAGCATTCCATAAGAAGTAACTTCTCTAATTTTAGCCACCACTAACTTTACTTTATTTTTTGGAATAATAGCTCCAGGAGGGGCATATACTGTTATCAATCCCTCTCTTGCATTAGGCGCGCCACATACAACTTTTTTAATATCCTTTTCTCCTACATCAACTTCGCAAACTTTAAGTCGGTCTGCATTTGGATGTTTTTCTGTCTTTAAAATTTTTGCTACTTTGAATACATCAAGTCCAGCAGATAAGTTCTCTACACTTTCAACCTCAAGACCAACATTTGTTAACTGTTCTAAAAGTTTATCTTCATTAAACTTTGTATCTAAATGATCTTTTAACCAGTCAAATGTGATTTTCATCGACTCAAGCCTCTATAATTTGTTGGTACATCTAAAGGATCAAAACCAAAATGATTTAGCCATCTATAATCATTATCAAAGAAAGCTCTTAAGTCATTAATACCATATTTAAGCATTGCTAATCTATCAATCCCTATTCCAAATGCATACCCTTGATACTTTGATGGATCCACTTTTACATTTTTCAAAACATTGGGATGAACCATTCCACACCCTAATATTTCAAGCCATTGATTGCCTTCTCCAATTATAATTTTACCGTCTTTAATTTCATAACCAATATCTACTTCCGCTGATGGTTCTGTAAATGGAAAATGACTTGGTCTAAATCTCATTGCAATTTTTTTAACTTCAAAAAACTCTTTAATAAAATAATTTAAACAGCCCTTTAGATGTGCCATATTAATATTTTTGTCTATATGCAAACCTTCTACTTGATGAAACATTGGTGCATGTGTTTGGTCACTATCAGATCTATAAGTTCTTCCTGGAGCAATAATTTTAAATGGAGGTTTATCCTTTAACATTGTTCTAACTTGAACTGGAGATGTGTGTGTTCTTAATAAAATTTCTTTATTCTCATCAAGATAAAATGTATCATGCATATCTCTTGCTGGGTGATTATCGGGAGTATTTAAAGCTGTGAAATTATTATACTCATTTTCAATGTCTGGTCCCTCTTCAACACTAAAGCCTATTTCTGAAAAGATTGATGAAATCTCATCAATAGTTTGTGAGACTGGATGAATTTTACCTCTAACAAATGATCTTTCTGGAAGGGTTACGTCGATTTTTTCATTTTCTAATTTTTGATTTATCTTTTTTGACTCAATTTCGTTATTTTTATTAGTTATTAAGTTTTGTAACTCGTCCTTAATTAAATTAAGATCTGATGCAAATTTTTTTCTATCTGTCTCCGGTATAGATCTCATATTTTTGAATTGAGAAGAAATTAAACCGTTTTTTCCAAAAAGCTCTGTTTTAATTTGATTTATTTCATCCAAACTTAAATTGCTATTAAGTTTAGTATGATATTTTTCTTTTATATTTTTTAAGTCAGACATATTGGTAGATTATTTCCTCAAGAAATAAAAACAATAGAGAAGATTAATTTAAAGCGGATTGTGCTTTTTGTACAATTGATTTAAATGCTTCTGGGCTATCATAAGCAATTTCAGCAAGAATTTTTCTATCAATTTCAATGCCACACTTACTTAAACCGTTAATAAATCTTGAATAAGTCATGCCTTCGGCTCTTACTCCAGCATTGATTCTTTGTATCCATAAAGATTTAAAATCTCTTTTTTTATTCCTTCTATCTCTGTAAGCATATTGCATAGCTTTTTCCATTGCTTGCTTAGCTACTCTGATGGTGTTTTTTCTTCTTCCCCACTGACCTTTAACAGCTTTTAAAACTTTTTTATGTTTAGCTTTACTAGTGACGCCTCTCTTAACTCTTGCCATTATTAACCTCTTAAACTGTAAGGCATATACGATTTAACAATTTTTCCGTCTTGTTTTGACATCGTTGTTGTGCCTCTTAATTTTCTTATTTGAGAATTTGTTCTTTTAATCATGCCGTGTCTCTTGCCAGCTTGAGCAGTAATAACTTTTCCCTTTGCAGATATTTTAAATCTTTTTTTTGCTGAGCTTTTTGTTTTTAATTTTGGCATAATTCAGCCGGTTTATACAAAGATTGTTATAAATTTACAACCTCTATTAACCCTTATAAAGGCTGAATTACCATAATCATTTGTTTGCCATCAAACTTTGGGTGTAATTCGACCTTACCAATGTCTTTCATATCTTCTTTAATCTTGCCCATGAGTTCATTGCCTAGATGAGAATGTTGAAGTTCTCGACCTTTAAATCTAATTGTAAACTTTACCTTATCCCCTTTTGCAATAAATTTTTTTGCATTTTTAACTTTAAATTCATAATCATGTGTTTCGGTAACTGGTCTCATTTTAATTTCTTTTAATAAAACAATTTTTTGTTTCTTTTTTGCAAGGTTTGCTTTTTTTTGAGCATCATATTTATACTTTCCCATGTCCATTATTTTACAAACCGGAGGATTTGCATTTGCTGCAATTTCAATTAAATCTAATCCTTGATTTTTAGCCATTGAAATAGCTTCATTGGTATTAATCACGCCAAGATTTTCTCCATCACTTGTAATGACCTGAACATCAGGAGACGAAATTCTATTATTCGATCTTGGCCCTCGATCTTTAGTTCTTTTTTGAAAGTAATTTTGTTTAAAATCTGCCACTTATTTTGAAGATGCTTTATTTAAAGCAGAAAAAGTTTTTAAGAATAAATTTAAATCCATATTTTCTTGTTTATTAGAGTCCAATCTTCTAATCGTTACAGAATTGGAGTCAACTTCTTTTTTTCCACAAATCAATAAAAGTGGGATTTTTGCTAGGGAATGATCTCTTATTTTGTAATTTAAATTTTGTTTTTTTAAATCTACAGCAGAACTTATTCCAGCTTCTTTAATTTTTTTATAGACTTCACCCGCATAACCATCAAACTCCTCTGAAATAGGTATGACTACAGTTTGTAATGGCGAAATCCAAAAAGGAAATTTGCCAGCATAATGCTCAATTAATATACCAATAAATCTCTCCAGGGATCCAAATAAAGCTCTATGAAGCATTACTGGAATTTTTTTTGATCCGTCTTTATCTACATACGAAGCACCAAGCCTACTTGGTAAGTTAAAATCAACTTGCAAGGTTCCGCACTGCCAATCTCTGCCTATCGCATCTCTCAAAACAAATTCAATTTTAGGACCATAAAATGCCCCTTCACCTTTATTTATACTATATTCTAACTTGGTGGCTTTAACTGCCTGTAACAATGCAGCTTCAGCCTTGTCCCAAACACTATCGTCTCCTACTCTTAAATCTGGCCTATCAGAATATTTAAGAATAACATTTTCAAACCCCAAATCTTTATAAATTTCTAAAATTAGATTAGTTACTGTTAAACATTCATCGGTAATTTGTTCTTCTGTACAAAATATATGAGCATCATCTTGAGTAAATGCTCTAACCCTTAATAGTCCATGTAAAGCTCCTGAAGGTTCGTAACGATGGACCTTTCCAAATTCAGACATTTTTAAAGGTAAGTCTTTGTAACTTTTAAGGCCTTGATTAAAAACCTCAACACAGCCAGGACAATTCATGGGTTTAATTGCAAAGACTTTTTCATCAGGAGTAGTTGAAGTGTACATATTTGCACCAAATTTTTCCCAGTGTCCTGACTTTTCCCATAAAGTTCTATCTAAAACTTCAGGAGTATTGATTTCTTTATATCCAGCTACATCCTGTTTCATTTTCATATAATTAATCAATTTTTGAAACAATGCCCATCCTTTTTCGTGCCAAAATACTGATCCTGGGCTTTCTTCCCTAAAATGAAATAAATTCATTTCTTTCCCTAGTTTCCTGTGATCTCTTTTTTCAGCTTCTTCAATTCTTTTGAGATATTCCTCTAGGTCTTTTTGAGTTGCCCAACTTGTTCCATATATTCTTTGTAGCATTTCATTATTGGAGTCACCTCTCCAATATGCACCAGACACTTTTGTTAATTTAAAATATTTTCCAATTTTTCCTGTAGAAGAAAGATGCGGTCCTCTACAAAGGTCATGCCAATCACCATGAAAATAAATTGACACATCTTCTCTCTCAGGAATTGCTTCAATTAATTCAGCTTTGTAAACTTCTCCTTTTTTTTTAAAATGAGATATTGCTTTATTTCTGTCCCACACTTCTCTTCTTGTAATTTCGTTTCTGTCAACTATTTCTTTCATCCTATTTTCAATTTTTATTAAATCTTCCTCAGTAAAAGACTCTTTTCTTGCAAAGTCGTAATAAAAACCATTTTCAATAACAGGTCCAATAGTTACCTGAGTACCAGGAAACAATTCTTGAACTGCCATTGCTAAAACATGGGCTGTATCATGACGAATAGTCTCTAATCCCTCAGGATTTTTTGATGTAAATATTTTAACAGAACAGTCTTTGTCTATTAAGTAATCTAAATCTTTTAACTCCCCATCTACACTTATAACAATAGCTTGTTTAGCAAGAGATTTACTAATTTTTTCAGCTACATTTAGGCCTGTAACTTTATTTGGAAAATCTAAATTATTTCCATCTGGTAATTTGATAATAGGCATTTAATTTAATACTCTTTTATACTCTGAATAAGTAGAAAAGCACATTTTTTCAACATTAAATTTTTTTATTATATTTTTTCTTCCTTCAATACCAATTGTTTTTAGAGAAGTTTCATCCAAAGTGAGAACTTTTAATATTTTTTGGCTTAAAGATTTTGGGTCACCAGACTCAAATAAGAAACCAGTTTTTTCATCAATAATAGTTTCGTTAGATCCACCAATATTACTTGCAATTATGACTTTTTCCATCGATTGGGCCTCGACCGCCACTCTTCCAAAGGCCTCAGGCTCAATTGATGATGAGACTACAATATCTGATATCTTATAAGCTAGAGCCATGTCTTTAACATGATCAATAAACTTCAATTGTTTAGTCAATCTATATTGTTCAGAAAGACGAGTTAGCTTTTTTTTAAATATATCTCTACCTTGATCGCTTCCTAAAATAACTGCATGGAAAGCTTCATATCCAAGTTCTATGTTAACTAAATTAACTGCTTCGATGAATAACTCTTGTCCTTTCCAAGAAGTAAGTCTACCTGGTAAAAGTATTATTTTCTTATCTTGGTCAATTTCCCAATTTTGTAATAATTTTTTTTCATCATTTTCTAATATTGTACTAGAGTCATAATAATCAATATTGATTCCTCTAAAAATAACTAAAAGTTTTTTTTTGTCATTGATATATTTTGAATAATTTTCCTTAATATGAGAAAAAATGAAATTAGAACCAGCAATTATTAAATTAGATCTGACCATTACTGAATTATAAAATTTTTTTATTTTACTATGAAAATTGTAAGTACCATGAAAAGTTGTAACAAATTTTC
>CACGET010000034.1 GCA_902572155.1 uncultured Pelagibacteraceae bacterium
TATCTCTTAATAAATTATGAGATACTCTTTGAGATTTTTTTATTTTATCTCCTAGGACATGATCGTCCATTATTTTTGTTGAAGGGATTATATCAGCACCAGTCATTTTCACCATTTGTAAAAGCCAATTCTCTGGGTTTTGAAATTTTTTGTTCATTGGAGAATAATTAAATGCCACTTCTATTGCGGCTTTATGAATTTCTGGTAAAAAACCATCTGACTTTTTCCAAGCGTCTACTATTGGTGCAATCATCTCTTTTGTTGGATAATCAGTAATTAAATATCTGCAAAGTTTCATAGCTATAAATTCTCTGCATGATTGATTTCTTGCTAAATCTCTTATTACTTTTGAAAGTGCTTTTTTACCTTCACTATAACCTAGGCCGAGTATCCTTTTTCTTCCAGGTTGATGTATATTTTGTTCAAAATAAACATCACCAAAATTGCCCTCTTTATCTTTTTGAGATTTCCAGCCCGACATCAAATACGACATTTGAATAACATCTTCTTGGTCATAACCAGAATTAGGTGAAACGGTATGTAGCTCTAAAAGTTCTCTAGCATGATTTTCATTAATTGTTGCCTCTTTACCTTTAGATGCTCTTTTCAAACCAGCAGGACTATCAGGTCCAATATTTTGACTATTATCAAGATGTCTGATCATAGGCCAAGCAACTGTTGCATCAAAAACCATTTTTTCAAATGTTTGATCCATATTCGCACGAATGCTTTCTCGTTGATAAGCTCCAGTAGAAAATTGTTGCAATTGTTTAATTGAACTAATCGTAAAATGGTTTGCCCAAAAATACCAAAGTTTAGTAAAAACAGGAGAGCTACCCTGGACTGCTTCTGTATGTCTTATGCTTAATTCTAAATTTATCCAATGACCTCTACCTGATTTCAGTCCAAGCTTTTTCTGTTCTTTTTTAAGAGTAACAGGATCATTCTTATATTTTTCTCTTATCTTTTTTCTTGCCTTATTAGAGAATTTATTTTGAAATTCTCTTAATTCTTTTTCTGTGTATAATTTTTTACCATCCCATTTAAAAGCTGGAACTTCATCTAATTGGTCTTTTGCCCAATTTAGAGGATCTGTTGGAACTTTTTCATCAGGACCTATTCCAAAACTTACTTTTCTAATAAAATCTTTCATATCAAAAAATTAATTGTCTTTTTTTAATTCTATTATATTTTGAATATTATCTAAACAATTTTTATATTCCTCAATATTTTCTCTTTTAGCTAGTCTAAAAATTATTACATTGAGTAATAATATTATTGGAATTGGAATTAACGTAATTATTGAAATATCACTTAATATTAAAAAAGAATAAATAATCAAAAAAAAAATTGAACGAATTAAAACGTTAAATCTGAAAACACTAATAATTGAAAAAGAATGTCTTAATAAATTAACAAAACTCATTTTTGAAGGTCCAAAGTATCTTATACCTCTAATAGACGGTATCGATTTTTTGTCTTTTTCCACCTTAGTTAGAGCGCCCGAAAAACTATTCCAAGTGGCTTTTTCATTGACCAAATTTTCTACTGTAGATTTTGTCAAACATGTAAAATTGCCAAATTTAATTGATTTCCCTGTAAAAAAAAAAGTTAAAATTTTATGAATATTATAACAAATTTTAAAAAATAAACTTTCAGATCTTTTTACTCTTTCACCCACTATAGTTTTATTAGGTAAATACTCTGTATATTCTATAAAATCTTTTATTTCACTTGGTCTGTCTTCGCCATCCCCATCCATCGGTATCACATAATCAAAATCTTTTTTTTTAAATATATATTTAAGTCCTGAGGCAATACACCTTGCGTGGCCTCCATTTTTCTTCATATCTATCAATTCAACAGATTTAATTTTTTCTAAACCATGTGTGTTTATTTCTTTTCTTTCTGATGAAGCGTCATTAATTATAATAATTGAAACTTCATGATTTAAGTTTTTGATCTCTAGATCAATTTTTTTAATAAGTTCTGAAACTGATTCCCAATCATTATAAATTGGGATTAAGATTTTAATTTTCATCTATCTTTTTATTCCAATCATACAAAATCCTTGCTTATTAATTTGTCCAAAATCTCCTGGGCACAACTGTTTTAAAACATCTGAATTACCAGTATAGATAATGCCTCCTTTTGGATCCAAACTATCTATATTGCCTTTTAAATCTTCAAACCAAATTGGCCTTGAGGGCAAATGGTAAGATAAATTTCCTGCGTGCCATTCATCTCCAACTACATACTTTATCTCATTATAAAAGTTTTTATTCCATCTTCTTTCAACCAATTCTGCAATTTCTTTTCCTTCATAATCTGTTCTCTTATTTGTTTTAGTTACAGATATATAAGAATAGAGCAAAGGCGATATAAAAAATAAAATAATAAATCCATACATGAAAGAGTTTATTTTTTTAGTGTCAATTTGTGATTTAAGTAAATAAATAAATAAAGTTCCAAAAAATAAATAAAAAGGTGTCATCCACATAGTTCTGATTTTAGAGCCTGTGATTAAGGAGGTCATGAACATCAGAACGATTGGCAAAATATTTATGAATAAAAGAAAAATTAATTTTTTATCATTAAAATTAAATTTAAATTTAATTTTTTTTGCTAATAAAAAAATTAAAAATATAAAAGGTATCAATATCCCTAATTGCTTAATTATAAAAATTATTGGAAATTTTATATGATCAACAATACCTGATTGTTCTAAGCCTGTCCTTTGAAGACCATATTTAATTGTAATAAATTCATTTTGATTTAGCCAAATTAAATGTGGAACCAGAATAATTAAAAAAACTTCTAATATTATTATATATTTAAAATCAAACTTTTTAACTTTTCTAATAAAAATTAAATATATAAATAATAGATCAATTGATATCAGAAGATAAATAAATAGGTACTTTGAAAGAAATCCAAATGAAGCAAATATAGCTACTAGAAGACAATCATTAAATTTTATTTCTTTATCAATATATATTTTCCAAGAATAATAAACAGTTATTGCCCAAAAAGGTAATTGACATACATTTACGTTAAATTCTGGAGTTGTAAAGTTATAAAAATATATAGATTCTAAAATTAAAACAGAAATTAAACTTAATAAATTATTTTTAAATATGTCTTTTGATAATCTAAATACATAATAAAAGCTTATAATTACAAAAATTTGACTTAATAAATAATAAGCCCAATCCTGTGGACCAAAAATATTAAAAAAAAAATTTAAAATAATAGCAACCATGGGTGGATGTTTGTCAAAGCCCCAATCAAGATTGCTTGCCCATGCCAAATGTTCAATTGTGTCTAAAGGTAAATTTATATTAGTTAAGGAAGGAGCTAATGTCCAAATAATCAGATGTACAAATATAAAAATATAGAAAATATTATTTGAATTTCTAATAAAATTAGCCATTAGCAATTATTAACAACAATTAACCTTTCTTGACACCCTTAATTTGCTGAATATACTCCCCAGCTTAAAATTACACTATGCCAAAGACAGCTAAAGCTAAAAAAAAAGTTTCAAAATCAAAAGTTTCTGTAAAGAAAAAATCTATTGGTAAGCCAGTAATAAAAATTACTAAAAATTATGAGCCTAAAGATACAGAAAAATATATGTGTGAAAAACATAAGGTTTTTTTTAGAATTAAACTTACCGAATGGAAAAAAGAATTAGTTAAGGCCAATAATGAGGCACTTTATAACGGTAGTATGGACGATAACAGTATATCTGCTGATGTAGTTGATCAAGCAAGTTCGTATACTGATAAAAACGTAGAGATGAAAGCTATAAATCGACAAATAAAGCTGATTTCTGAAATTGATAAAGCTTTGAAAAGAATTAAAGATGATACATATGGTTATTGCCTAGATACAGCTGAACCAATAGGGTTGAAAAGATTAATGGCTAGACCAGTTGCAAAATATACTATTAGTGCGCAAGAGAAACATGAAAAAAATGAAAAAGTCTACGCTGACGATTAAGATAAAATGAGAAAAAGACATAATAAACAAAAATCAATAGCTTTTCAGTTTGCAAAAAAATATATCTATTTTTATTACGGTTTTTTCTGGTGTCTTTTATTGTTATATGTATTTACTAGATGAATAAAAAAATAATTCTAATTATAATCGTAGTGTTAATTATAGAAATATCAGGACATGGAATACTTAGCTCCTTGTTTAGATTATTAGGTTAATAGTTTAATTTAAGGCTTAGGAGGAATATTGTTTTCATTCATTACCTTGTAGCCTTTTAATACATTTTTTCTTTGAGAAATATTAACATACCATCTTTTTAAATTTTTATAATTATTTAGCCCAATATCATGCCAGTTATGTCTAGCAATCCATGGAAAAGTTGCAATATCGGCAATAGAATAATCTTTGCTAGCTAGATATTCTGAAACTGACAGACGATCATCTAGTTGTTGATAAATTTTTTTAGCTATTTCAAAATATCTATCTTCACCAAATTTACTTTTCCCGGGATTGTAATAATGAAATTGGTGATGTTGTCCCAACATTGGTCCGACATAACCCATTTGAGCCATTAACCATTGATTAATATTCAACCTTTCTTTGTTATCATAATATTTTCCAAATAATTCAGCTAAGTATATTAAAATTGCCCCTGATTCAAAAATACTTTTATTATTTTTGTGGTCTATAATTACTGGAATTTTACTGAATGGACTTATTTTAATAAATTCTGAATTAAATTGTTCATTATTTTTTAAATCTATTAAACTTATTTTGTATTCAGCGCTAATCTCTTCAAGCATGATAGTAATTTTCGTTCCATTTGGAGTAGGAGCAGAAAAAAGTTCTATCACTTTTTTATTCCAAGTCTTTCCTGAGCAGTTTTAGAAGTTGTTGTAAATTCAAACCTTAATTTTTCATCTGGTTTTGCATATTTAAAACTTCCACGTGCAGCAAGCGCTCCCTCGTGAAAACCAGAAAGAATTAATTTTAATTTACCTGGATAAGAACAAATATCACCAATTGCAAAAATTCCACTTACATTTGTTTCAAAATTTTCAGTATTTACTTCAATTGTTTTTTTATCAATATTTAAACCCCAGTTTAATATTGGGCCAAGTTGCATAATTAAACCAAAAAAACCTAATACATAATCTGTTTTAAGTTGCTCTATTTTACCATTTTCATGCTTTATCTTGACTTCATTGATTTTATTATCACCAATTAAGGATTCCATTTGATATCTTGTGTATAAGCTTAATTTTCCAGTTTTATTTAGTTCTTTTACTTTTTGAACACTAGACTCTGCACCACTAAAACCATCTCTTCTATGAATTAAATTTATTTTACAAGTATTTGAAAGTTCTAAGGCCCAATCTAGCGCTGAATCGCCTCCACCAAATATTGAAATTGTTTTATCTTTAAAGATAGTTTTATCTTTTATTGAGTAATATAAACTGTCATTCTCAAATTTCTCACATTCTTTAAGGGGAAATTTCCTTGGCTCAAAAGAGCCTACACCCCCTGCAATGATAATTGCTGCTACATCAAAAGTTATTTTTCCGCTTGTTTTAACGTGCCATCTATTAACATCTTTTTTAAGTTCCTCTACTCTCTCGTTTAAATGAAATTTAACTTTAAATGGTTCAATTTGTTTTAATAGATTATTAGTTAATTCCTCACCTGTACATTCTGGTATTGCTGGAATGTCATAAATTGGTTTATCAGGATAAAGTTCAATGCATTGACCTCCTACCTTGTCAAGATTATCAACTATCTCACAATTTAAACCTATAATACCAAGTTGATGAGCACAGAATAAACCAGTGGGCCCTGCTCCAATTATCAATACATCTGTTTTAATCATTTAACATTGTTGCGATGGTATACTAACAACTAAACCATCTAGTTCATCTGAAACAATTAACTGACAACTTAATCTACTATTTTTTTTTGGCTCAAAGGCCATATCAAGCATATCTTCTTCACCATCCTCTTTGTTTGGTAGTTTGTCTAACCATTCCTCATTAACGTAAACATGACACGTAGCACATGCCATTCCACCACCACAATCAGCATCTATACCTGGAATATCGTTTTGAACAGCACCCTCCATCACACTTAAACCATTTTGAATATCTATAACGTGTGAGTCGTTATCATGTGTTTTGAAAGTAATTTTTGCCATTAGATATATATAGGTTTAAAAAAAAATAGGGCAAGTATGTAAAAACATACCTGCCCTAAATTTAAACTATTTTACTTGTACTTACTTTGCTCTTTTACCGCTTGAAGCAGTTGCAGCAGCCCAAATTACTAGACCAAATGCAATTTTATTAACAAAGTCAGCTAAGTTATATACTACGTTAAGTGATTCAGCATCTACACCACCTGTTAGGTAACCAAAAATGTAACCTAATGGGTAAATTGCCCAACCAACTGTAACGATCATTCTCATAGCACCAAAAGCAGTTACAAGAGACTTGTTACCACTTTTTGCTGCAGCTTTTCCAGCTTCACCAGAAAATATTTCATAAAGAATGTATATCCAACCTGCCATACCTACGATAAATCCAAGAGTAGCATTTATATATCCTGCTTCTCCTAAATATCCACCTACTAGCATCACAATTGAACCAAGTAGCAATCTCCAGAACATTCCTGAATTTGCCTTACCTACAGCTGATAGAATTAAATAAAATTCAACCATCTGTAATGGTACAGTGATTAACCAGTCAATGTATCTGTAAACTGTTGGTGAGTCACCAGTAGTTACCCATACTTCTCTCATGTACATGTAGTGTATGAAAGCAATACCAGTTACAAGACCTGCAACAATAACTGAAGTTCTCCAGCCTGCTGCTACATTGCCTGTTTCCATAAAGAAGAAAGCAGTAGCTGCTAACATCCCCATAGAGATCACCCAGAATGAAATCCCAACGAAATCATCTTGAGCTAACATGGCGTCTGCGTTTGCAACACCTGTAACACCTAATAGGGCCACAGCTGTAAGAGCAAACAATTTTAGTTTTTTCATAAAAAACTCCCTCTCTAGTTAGTTTTTACTTATTTAGTTTATATAAACTAAGCTTAGGCTTCCCTAAGCAAAGATTTTGGTTAAATATCAAATTAAATGAGTTTATAGAAGACATAAATGACATTAATTTACATTGATTTTACTCATTTTTTAAAATTAAATACAATTTATAATTTAAAAATCACAAAATAAACAATACCGAATCAAAATATTATGTCAGAAAAGTTTAAAAGAATTTATGATGAATCAATAAAAAATCCTGAACAATTTTGGCAAAAAGCAGCAGAGGACATCTTTTGGTTCAAAAAACCAACTAAGATTTTAAACAAGTCTTCTCCCCCATTTTATAAATGGTTTGAGGATGGTGTTACTAACACGTGTTATAACGCCTTGGATATACATATTGATCAAGGGAGAGGTCAAAAAAAAGCTTTAATTTACGATAGTCCAATCGCTGGAAACAAAATTCAATTTACCTATAAAGAACTAAAATCAAAAGTTGCCAAATTTGCGGGGGCACTCAGAAAACAAGGAGTAAACAAAGGTGATAGAGTTATTATTTATATGCCAATGATACCTGAGGCGGTCATCGCAATGTTAGCCTGTGGAAGAATTGGAGCTATTCATTCAGTAGTGTTTGGTGGTTTTGCCTCAAATGAACTTGCAAGCAGAATTGATGATAGTAAAGCAAAAGTAATAGTAACTGCTTCATGTGGATTTGAGCCAGGAAGAACAGTTGAATACAAGCCATTAGTAGATGCAGCTATAAATATGGCTAATCACAAAATTGAGAAGATGATATTATTTCAAAGAGCAGGTCATGAAGTTAAATTGAACGCTCCTAAAGAAATCAGTTGGGACGAATCTCTTTCAAACGCTGATGATGTTGATTGTGTTGAAATGAATGCAAATGAATTTGCTTATATTTTATATACATCAGGAACAACTGGAGTACCAAAAGGCATAGTAAGAGATATTGGAGGACATATAGTTGCTTTAAAATGGACTATGAAGAATATCTATGACATTAACGAAGATGATGTTTGGTGGTCTGCGAGTGATATTGGTTGGATAGTTGGACATTCTTATATTGTTTATGCACCTCTATTCAAAGGATGCACTACCGTTTTATTTGAGGGTAAGCCAGTTGGAACACCAGATGCTGGAGCATTTTGGAAAATAATTTCAGAGTATAATGTAAAATCTCTCTTTACAGCTCCTACTGCGTTTAGAGCAATTAAAAAAGAAGATCCTGATGGAAAATTTTTTTCAAAATATAATTTAAGTAAATTTGAGTCATTATTTCTTGCTGGTGAAAGAGCTGATCCTGATACAATTAAATGGGCAGAAAAATTATTAAATGTACCTGTTATTGATCATTGGTGGCAAACAGAAACGAGTTGGGCAATAAGTTCAAATTGTACAGGAATTGAAATGATGAAAACAAAATATGGTTCAGCTTGTAAAGCTGTTCCTGGATATGATGTTCAAGTTATAAAACCAGATCAATCATTAGCTAAACCAAATGAAATGGGTGACATTGTTGTAAAACTTCCTCTGCCTCCTGGAACATTTCCAACTTTATGGAATGCAGATGAAAGATATAAGCAAAATTATATGACAAACTATGATGGTTATTATGAAACATATGATGCGGGTCATATAGATGAAGATGGATACATTTGGATTATGTCTAGAACTGATGACATTATTAATGTTGCAGGTCACAGATTATCAACAGGTGCAATAGAGGAGGTATTATCCGAACATCAATCTGTTGCTGAGTGTGCAGTTTTAGGAATTGCCGACAAACTTAAAGGACAATTACCAATTGGCTTAATAGTACTTAAGGCTGGAGTCGATAAAGACCATGAAACTATCTCAAAAGAATGTGTAAAGATGGTTAGGGATACGATTGGACCAGTTGCTGCTTTTAAAATTGTAATAGTTATTAAAAGGCTTCCAAAAACTAGATCTGGTAAGATTTTAAGGGGAACTATTAGAAAAATAGCAGATAAAGAGGAGTATAAGATGCCAGCTACTATTGATGATCCTGAAATTTTAAATGAAATAAAGCAAGATCTTATTAAAAGTAATATTTTAAAAAACTAAAGGTTGACCTTCTGGATCACCTATAATTTTTCCATCTTTCATTTTAATATTTCCACCTACTATTGTTGCTACTGGCATTCCTTTAAGTTTATATCCATCAAAAGGTGTCCAGCCACATTTGCTCTCTATGTTTTCATTTTTGATTTCTATTGTTTTATTCATATCTACAATAGTAAGATCAGCATCATATCCCTCTTTAATAAATCCTTTATTTTTAATTCCAAAAATCTTAACTGGATTTTCACAAACAAGGTTCATCAACTGATTTAAAGACAATTTTCCATCATTAATATGATTAAGCATGACAGGCATAAGTGTTTGAACTCCTGGCATACCTGATGGTGAGTTGGGATATTCTTTTTCTTTATTTACTTTTAAATGAGGAGCATGATCTGAACCGATAGTGTCATTTAAATTATTTTTCACTGCATACCATAATCTATCATAATGAGATTTATCTCTAATAGGAGGATTCATTTGTGCGTAAGTTCCAAGTTTATTATAACAATCTGGTGCATAAAGTGTTAAATGCTGAGGCGTGATTTCGAATGTAATATTACCCTTATGTTGAGATAAAAAATCTATCTCTTCTTTTGTGGTTATATGAAGAACGTGTGCTTTTTTATTATATTTATTTGCAATTCTAACTATTCGTCTAGTAGAGGACATTGCACACTCTACACTTCTCCAAACTGGATGTGTGTGAACATCTTTTTCT
>CACGET010000035.1 GCA_902572155.1 uncultured Pelagibacteraceae bacterium
GATCCTGAAGTAGTGGGCGAAGTACTTAATGTCATTAGATCACTCAACAAAGAGCATAATTTAACAATGATTATGGTAACTCATCAAATGGGTTTTGCGAAAGAAATCTCTGACAGAGTTTGTTTTTTTAATGAGGGTAAAATATTTGAGCAAGGTCCGCCAGAAAAAATATTTGATGATCCTCAAAATGAAAGAACCAAACAATTTTTACATGCAGTTTTAGATGCAAATTAACATATATTAGTGTCTAAAGTTTTTAAAATAGGTATTGCTGAAAATAATAATAAAAAAGTTCAAGAGGTAAATTCAATCGATTTAGTTGCTAATAAAGGAATAGTAGGTGATAGATATTTTAAAGATTTTAGTGATCCATTAAGCCAGCTAACCTTAATAGAGTCAGAAAATATTGATTATTATAATAGTAAATTTAATTCAAATATTGATTATTTAGATTTTAGAAGAAATATCATAACAAAAGGTATTAAACTTAATGATTTAGTTGATAAAAAAATCCTTATCGGGAATGTAAAAATTGAAGTAATTGATTTGTGCAGACCATGTAGATTTCTTCAAGATAAGCTTGAAAAAGATAATATAATTAAGGAGTTTTTAAGAAGAGGTGGCTTAAGATGTCGAATTTTAAGATCTGGTTCGGTTACAGTTGGGGACTTAATTAAGTAATATTGTTTTCTTCACTTTAATTATCAGTTTTAACTGGTTCATCCATAGGTTCAGTTATCGGATTAAGCTCCATACCAATTGGGGTAATAGTTTGAGGCATAGGCACAAATTGAGAGTCTGGATTGTCCTGTGTGTCTCTTATTTTCATTCTATAAATTCCGAAAACTCCAATTACTCCATGAAAAAAAATTAGAAAAACAAAGTAACCATTTGGACCAATTGCATTCATTAACATTGAACATAAAAATGGACCGCTGATAGCACCTAAACCAAATGCAAATTGTAAACCAGCACCTGCTGCAACAAATTTTTCTTTTGGAATATAATCATTTGTATGAGCGAAAATAATCGCAAACATCGGCAAACTTGCAAATGCAAATAAAACAATAAAAATATAAAACCATTTTTTGCTTGATCCAAGCATTCCGTCATAAAACATACTTCCACTTGCAAAAATTGCACATAATGCAAAAAATGCAGCTGCGAAGGTAGTATAGATAATTACTCTTCTTCTGTCAAAAGTATCTGAAAATTTTCCTATTGGCCATTGCGATAGAGCTCCTGAAATTGCAACTAAAAAAGTTACAATCGATATTTCTAGAATTGTAAAATTCATTGAAGCTGCATATACTGCTAACAGAGAAAACAATGCTGATTGTGCTGTTCCATAAAACAAAGATCCTATCATTCCCAAAGGAGAAACTTTATAAAGTTCACTTAAACTCATACCTGTAATTTTTTTAAAAGTAGGAGCTTTTTTTTTGGTTAATAATATTGGAATAAGAGCTAAAGACATAAACAAAGAAATTAAAATAAATGGTTGAAAATTAATAGGAGAGCTAAAATTTAAAAAGAACATTCCTACTGCCATTGATCCATAAAGAACAATCATATAGATTGACAATACACTTCCTCTGTTTTTGTTAGATGATCTATCGTTTAACCAACTTTCTGCAATTGTATAAATCGAAACCATACTTATTCCAGTTACTACCCTTAAAATAAACCAAGTAAGAGGATTAACAAAAATTGAATGTAAGAGAACAACGATTGATGCAATTGAAGCAAAAGCTGCAAACACTCTAATATGACCAACTCTCGAAATTAAATTGGTAATTGTTTTTGCCCCAATAAAGTAACCTATATAGTATCCGGACAACATAAAACCTGTCGCAGTTAAACTAAATTCCTCTTTAACAGCTCTAACACCCAAAAGAGACCCTTGATAGCCATGAGCTAGCATAATTAAGCCCATACCTAAGAAAAGTGCCCAGGAATTTTTTAATATTTTATCCATAAATTCAGCCCTATGTAGTTCGATCTATTAATGAATCAAGTCTTTATTGTGACAATGTTTAAGATTGTTTGAGCTTAAGAAATGAGTGAATCGCTATGGTGAGAATAATAATAGTTCCACCTTGAATTGTCTCAATGCTAGGCTGTTCATTGATTATTAGCCAAACCCAAAATGGTCCCACAATAGTTTCTAGTAAAAAGAATAAATTTACTTCTTCAGCAGGTATAAATCTCGGGGCAATGGTTACTAAGACAAATGGTATAGCAACACACATTATACACATTAGAGGAATAATTATTTTGTCATTTCCAACAAGCACAAAAGTGTCAACAAAGAAAAATGCAAAAATTGCAACACATAACTTACCAATTACTGCTGAAGGCACTAAATCTCTATCTTTAGCGTACCTAGCTATAACAGCATTACAGGCCAAGCCAAACGCTGTAATTAATCCAAATAAATCACCATAAAAATTACCCATTTCTATAGAATCGTAGAAAATATAAGTTACCGCAATCAAAGTAATTACAATTGCAATCCAAGTTTTATTGTTTGGTATCTCTTTTAAAAACAGACTGCCTAATATTGCAGATATCATTGGAGCCATAGCAATCATAACTAAAGTATTTGCAACATTAGTATTCTGAATAGAAATAATAAAAGTAATATTGCAAATTGAAAAGCTCAATACATAAAAAATACCAGGATAACCAATACCAATTAATGCCTTGAATAAGTTTGTTTTATAAAAAGAAATTAGTCCAACCAAAACTACTACAAAAGGTATTGCACCTCTGTAAAAAAGCATACCCCATGTCTCAATATTAGAAAGTCTTATAAAAATAGAGTCAGGAGTTATAAGCATAACAGCAATAAATGCTAATAAAGACCCTTTGTGTTGGGAAGATAAATTTTTCAAGTTTTAAGCTCTTCCCAAAATAATTTTGCAAGATTAATTCCAGATAAATCATACAAAGTTTTTAATCCAGTTGGGGAAGTTACATTAATGTCTCCATTAAGTTTTTGATCAATAAAATCTATTCCAGCAAAAAATATTTTTTCATTTTTTAAATCTTTAGCAATAATATTTGATATTTTCTTTTCAATATTAGATAATTTAGTATTAATAGGTGTTGCACCTTTGCTCATATTGCTTAAAAAAGAACCTTGTTTTGGAACTCTTGAGATTGCACCACATATTTTTCCATTAATTAAAAATACTCTTTTATCTCCTTTATTAATTTTAGGTAAAAATTTCTGACACATTATATGATCATGTTTATTGATAAATTTTTTAATAAAATTTAAATCTAATTTTTTTAGTAAATGAATATCATTACCCCCATAACCATGAGTAGGTTTTAAGATAATTTTTTTGTGAGTTTTAAAAAAATTTTTAATTTCGTTAATATCTTGCGAAAAAATCGTACTAGGCATATATTTTTGATATTTGACTGAATAAAATTTTTCAGAAATATTTCTTATGGAAGTTGGATCATTAATTATTTTAACTTTGTCTTTGATAGTGTCTAAAATATAAGTAGTTGAAATATATTCTAAATTAAAAGGAGGATCTTGTCTTATTAAAATAAATTTACAATTTTGAAGATTAAGTTTTTGATGCTTTAATATTTTAAAAAATTTTTTTTTAACATAATTAAATTCAACAAAAAAACCTTTAGCGACAACAGTAGAATTTAAAATAGATAAATTTTTAGGCTCATAATAAAATATTTTATATTTTTTGGACTGAACTTCGTTCGCTAAAAAAATACTAGTATCACTATTTATATTCAATTTTGATGGATGATCACCTTGAATTGCAACGATTTTATTTGTCATATAGTGCTTGAAAATCCCCATTTTCAGAAAATTTATTAATCATATGATCAGCATTAGTTATTTTATCTTTCACTATTGTCTGAAGATGACTTAAAAAAATACTTTCATTTTTTGAACTTTTGTTGAGCACGTCACGTTTTACAAGGCCCTTGTTAGATAATTCCAATAATAGAGAGCTCCAATAAAGCAAATCCTTACCCATTAATTGAGTGTTAAAACCTTTTTTTGGTGCCTCTAAATAAGCATTGATTATTTTATCTTTATCCCATTTGGATATTAATTCATAAACTTCATCTAAATTTCCATATAACATTCCAACATTAAATGCAGGACCAGAACATAAGCAATCCCAACCACAAGTATCCATCGATCTAAGCTCTATATATTTTTTTAATCTATTTTCAGTGAAAATTGTGCTTAGATGAGTTGCTAAATCATCTTCAGATGGCAATCGATTTCCTATTTCATCAATTTTGCCATCCATAAAATCTTTAAATATATATTTTTTACCTGAAATATATTTTTTATTACTTTCTAAAAATAGAATAGGAAAATTAATTGTAAATTCTGCATATTTTTCAAAATTAAGATTGTCAAAAAATAATAAAGGCAGGCCACCTCTAGAAGTATTTTGCCAAACTTTAGATCGATATGATAAATAGCCACTATTTTTTTTTTCAACTATTGAAGAATTTGCAAATAAGGCAATAGATATAGGAACTATTGAATTAACCACTTTAAATTTTTTAATAAAATCTTCCTCAGAATTATAATCAATGTTTAATTGAGTGCCACATGTACGATACATCATGTCTAGGCTTAGTTCACCCCCTAATGGCATATCTTTTGTCATTACCTCATATCTTTTTTTTGGATTATTTGGAATTTCATTTAGTTTTGAGATTGGATCAAATCCAGCGCTAACTATCTTAATATTTAGCTTTTTTGTAACTTGCTGAAGTTCAAATAAATAGTCATAAGACTCAGCACATGCATCATGAATATTATTTAATTTATCACCAGATAGTTCAATTTGATTTCCAGGCTCAAGAGTAATATTTTTTCCATCTTTATTTAGTCCGATTATATTGCCAGTCTCCAAAGTAGGTTTCCAGCCAAATTCTATTAAAGCATCAAACATTAATTTAATTTTATTATAATCAACTCTTTTATTATTTTTTAAATCAAAAAGAAATTTTTCATGTTCAATCCCAATTTTAAAATTTGATGAGTTTTTTGTTCCTGATTTAAAATACTCAATTATATGTTCTTTTGTATTTACAGTTGTCATTTAGTAAGTTTATTACAATTCTATAAAAAAGAATAAGGTTTTCTAGAAAAAATTCTTTTAACCATAGGTTCAAAAAATTTAAGTGGTAAAGAATTGTAGTTTGGATCAAATGAATTTTGATCATATTTTTCACAAAAATCAATGGTATCTTGATAAAATTCGTGATCTTTATATTTGTCTCTTTTGTTTTTATCACCACCTAAATAATGAGCATAATAATATGTCTGAAATTCTCCATGCTTTTCAATTATCCAATGAATCCTCTCACTAACATATGGCTTAAGTATTGCAGCTGCATATTCAGAATGATTCATAGGTGCAAGATCATCTCCAATATCATGCAATAGTGTAGCCACAATCATTTCTTCATTTTCCTTATTGTAATATGCTCTAGTTGCACTTTGGAGAGAATGTTCTAACCTTGAGACTTGATAACCCTCTAATGTTTCAGTTAATCCAGACATGTATTTGATAATTCTATCAGCAGTTTTACTCGCAAAATTCTTTTCATGTTTATCTAAAAAAAGGTAGTCTTCTTTTGTTCCATTTTTCATTTCTGTGAAGCTTACTTTTTTCATTTTAATTATTTGATGCGGTACTAAGTAAAGATAATTGGGTAATTTTATCCTCACCTAATTCATCAATAATTTTAATAGGATAGTCACCAGTAAAATAATGATCAGTCAATTGTGGATAATTTTCATTTCTTTTTTCAAATCCCATGCTCTTATATAGACCATCGAGACTTAGGAATTTTAAGGATTTTGCTTTAATCAATTCACATATTTCATCTATTGACTTGTTTGCTGCTAATAATTCTTTTTTTGTTGGAGTATCAACACCATAAAAGTCAGGATATTTTATTTCTGGACACGCGATACGCACATGAACTTCTTTAGCCCCTGAGTCATAAAGCATTTTTACGATTTTAGATGAGGTAGTTCCTCTAACTAAAGAGTCATCAACAAGAATTATTTTCTTATTTTTTATAACTGATATATTTGCGTTTAACTTTAGTTTAACTCCCAAACTTCTTATCTTTTGAGAAGGTTCTATAAAAGTTCTTCCTACATAATGATTTCTAATTAGACCCAATTCAAAATTAATTCCTTTTTGTTCTGCATAGCCTAATGCTGCTGCAGTTCCTGAGTCAGGAACAGGAACTACTAAGTCTGCATTTAAATTTTCCTCTTTAGCAAGTTGAGCACCAAAGTTTTTTCTAAATTCATAAGCAGTTTTGCCATTAAGAATACTATCTGGTCTTGAGAAATAAATATATTCAAATACGCAAGGCCTTACTTTTCTTGGAGGAAAAGGCTTAACACTTTTGAGTTCGTTATTTTCAACATATACGATTTCTCCATTTTCAACTTCTCTTATAAATTTTGCTCCTATTATATCAAATGCACAAGTTTCAGAGGCAAATACATAGGAATTTTCAAGTTTACCTATTACTAATGGTCTTATTCCATATGGGTCTCTAACCCCAATAAGTGTATTTTGTGCAATCATAACAAGAGCGTAACCACCTTGTATTTGAAAAATTGCATCAATAATTTTGTCTATTGTTTTAATTCTTTTTGATTTTGCAATTAATTTTACAATTGTTTCAGTATCAGATGTAGTATAAAAAATTGATCCATCACTTACCATTTTATTTCTGAGTGTAATTGCATTTGTTAAATTGCCATTATGGGACACCCCAATTCCTCCTGAATTAGTATCAGCAAAAAATGGCTGCACATTTCTTAGCGCTGTACCACCAGTTGTTGAATATCTATTATGACCAATTGCATAATTACCCTTAAGTTTTTCGAGGACTTTTTTCTTTATTGAAATTATCACCCACTAAACCAAATCTTTTTTCAGAGTAATATTTTTCTCCATCAAAAGAAACTATACCACAACCCTCCTGGCCTCGATGTTGAAGAGCATGAAGCCCTAAAGCTGTTAATGCTGATGCATCCTTTGAATTACTAATTCCAAAAACACCACATTCCTCTTTCAATTTAGGATCAAAGTTCTTGAATTTGCTCTTTAGAGTCTTGATATGTTTTTTCATTAGGAAATTCTTTTATTAGATAATTACTACCTTTTTCAATATATGGAAAGATGTATGATTTATTCAGGTTTATTGGCCATTTATCGTAATTATAAACAATATGTGTAGCTGAAAATATACAAATAGAAATTATATAGGCTTTAACGAAGCCAAAAAAGAATCCAAATGTAACATCTAAACCACCTATACTTGTGTATTTTACCGCTTTACTTATACCTTTATTAATTAACAAGATTAAGAATATTACCACTACAAAAATTCCAATTCCAAGGATTATGTCTAATACATATTCACTATCTATAATCCCTTCAAAGTATGGTTTTATAATTGGGAATAATATTAATGTCACTACATATGCTAATAGCCATTTAGCCATAGATAAAATACTTAATATAAATCCTTTTTTATAACATTGAAATACTGAATAAGTTGTTATTAACAAATATATAAGATCAATGATTGAAATTGTTTCATAAAAATCTTCTAAAGCTTCAAGCATTAAAATTATTTACCAAAAGGTTTTGTTAATAATATTAAAGAAGGCAGCAAGGTTAATACTGATATCATTGCTAATAACATGGCCAGTCCAGTAAACATACCAAAATAAATTGTAGGTATAAATTTTGACAAAACTAAAATTGAAAATCCAAATATAATTGTAATTGAGGTATTCATGATTGCCACTCCAACTGTTGAGTGACAAATTTTTAATGTTTTATTATAATCTCTAATTTTTAAATACTCTTCTTTAAATCTATAAATATAATGAATACTATTATCAACAGCGATTCCAATTGTTATTGCAGCTATAGTTATTGTCATCATATCCAATGGTATTCCGAGTAAACCAATTATTCCTAATATAAAAAAAGCAGCAATAAAATTAGGTACTACTCCAATTAATGATAGTTTGATATTTCTAAATAGAATTAAAAACATTGAAAAGATGCCTATCATTACTAATCCTAAGGTTAATATCTGAGATTTAAATAAACTTTGTAATAAATTATTAAATAATATTAAAACCCCTGCTAATTTATATTCAGATTCTTTTAATTCAAATTTATCTTTGAGATCAAAATTAATTTTATTTAACAAATCATTCCTTCTTAAATTTTCTTGAGAATCAATAATTCTTAAGCTTATTCTAGCTTCATTATCTTTTATTGAAATATATGGATCTATTATCTCTATTTTAATATTTTCAGGAATTTTTGAATATAAAACACCCATTTCGAGTGTACCTAGTGGTTTATTATTATTTAATTGTGTAGCAACATCTATTATTGAAGAAAATGATAGAACTTTTCCTATCTGAGGAAGGCTATCTAGATAATTATGTACAGATGTTATTATATTAATCTTATCTTTAGTAAACCAATATTTTTCATCATTAGACTCTTCTTCATCTCCCCAATCTTCAAATTCATCATCTTCATCTGTTATATTTTCCTCTTTTGTATCAGGGAATTTTAATATAACTTCCAATGGTGTTGTGCCCCCTAACTTTTCGTCTATAAGTTTCATACCTTTGTATATTTCGGTATTTTTATTAAAATAATTGATAAAGCTGTTTTCAACTTCTAGCCGGCTAATACCAATTACACTTAAAATAATTATTATTCCTGTAAATAAAAAAATTATCTTTTTATTATTTATAGAGACCTGACCAAAAAAATGAGTAATTTTTGAGTCTTTATCTTTTTTAATAGATATATTTTTTGTTGGTGTAAAATTTAGTAAAGTTGGCAGCAAAGTAAAAGTTATTATAAAAGAGGTGATCAATCCAAAAGACATCATCCAACCAAAATCAATTATTGGTTTAATCTCACTAAAAATTAACGATAAAAACGCAAAAATGGTTGTTAAAACTGTGTAAAGTATGGGCCAAAACATTTTACTTGTAGTTAAAGTCAATATCTCAAAGGTATTTTTTTTTGGGTAATCTTTTCTAATTTGTAAGAATCTGGTACTCATATGAATATTCATCGCCATTGTTAAAATTAACATTAAAGCAATAAAATTTGACGATATAACTGTTACTTTCCATCCTAATATTCCAAGAAGACCCATCATAATGATAACGGAAAATAAACAACTACTGATTGGGACCAAAATCCAAATAAGTTTTCCAAAAACAAACCAAAGTGTTGCAATGATAAATAATAAAACACCTAATCCAAAAACAACAATATCACTTTTAATAAAAGTCATCATATCATCTGCAATCATAGGTATTCCTCCAAGATAAATCTTCGCTTTATCATTATAATTTTTGATGATCTCTCTAATCTCTAAAATATTTTCATGATTTTGTTTTTTTATTTGATCTTTAAAAATTTCAATTTCTTTAAGAGAAATATTTTCAATATTTTCTAGTTTTTTGTT
>CACGET010000036.1 GCA_902572155.1 uncultured Pelagibacteraceae bacterium
AGGCATTATTAATAAAATTATAATTTTGTAAATAACTAGGCATTATTAAGATAATCCAATAAAATTATTTGTTTAAATTTCATGCAACTAAGTCTAATTATAGAATAAAATAAACAATCTTTATTTTTACTTTATTATAATAATCTGTATATATTTTAGAATGTCTAAAAGATATAGTGGAAAATCGTTTAAAGACTCTAGCGTAAGCAAAAAACCAAAATTAAGTCTAAAAGAAAAAAGAAAAATAAAAAAAGGAAAAACTAAAAAATCTTAAGAAAATCCTCTTTTTTTACTGTGTTTTTTGAAAGTAAAATTTTTAGGTCTTCTATTTCTATTTTTAAATTTTTTATTTCTTTTAAATTTAAAGCTTTTTCTTTCTCCTTCTGAAGATGAACTTTCCAAAGGTTTCTTTGCAATATATTTTGGGTTATTGGTATATCCTGATGATTTTAGGCTTTTCTTTTTGAAAAGTTTTTTCTTACTTTTAAAACTAAAATCTTTTTTTTCAACCCTGGGCTCTTTATCTGATCTTCCTTTTCTGTAAGATTTTCTTTTATCATTAAAGTTTAATTTTTTTTCCTCTCTAAATTTTCTTTTTTTATTATTTGGTCTTTTATCTCTTCTTTTACTATTTGAGCTTTTTCTTGAACTACTTGATATTGGTTTATAATTAGGGTTTATCAATTTATTAATAGAATTCCACATTGATCTGTCATCTGATGTTAGAAAGGTTAAAGCAGAGCCATCTGACCCAGCTCTTGCAGTTCTTCCAATTCTATGGACATAATCTTCAGGAACTTGTGGCAAATCATAATTAATTACATGTTGAATTAAAGGGATATCAAGACCTCTTGCTGCTACATCGGTTGCAATCAGAATTCTTTTTAATCCTTTTCGAAAAGAATTAATAACGCGATCCCTTTTGCTTTGACGAAGATCTCCATGAATAGCATCTGCTGAATGGCCTTCCTCTTTTAAACGTTTTACCATTTTGTCTGCACTTCTTTTGGTTTTAACAAAAACTAAAATAGATCCCTTTCTGGCTAAAAATTGATCTATTAATTCATCATACTTATTTTCTTTAAAAACTTGCAGCGTCTCTTGCTTAATTTTTGCAATTGGAACTGAAGGGGTGCCAGTAGATATTCTTTCAGGTTTAGTCAAATATCTCTCTGAAATTCTTAAAATGTTTTGAGGTAAGGTTGCTGAAAATAGTAACGTTTGATGGTATTTCGGAACATACTTTAAAACCATTTCAATTTGTGGGGTAAAACCCATATCTAACATTCTATCAGTTTCATCTAAAACTAAGTATTTTGTTGCTGATAAATTTAAACTTTTTCTTTTCAAGTGATCATTAATTCTTCCGGGTGTACCAACTATAATTCTTGATCTATTACTAAGCTGCCTAAGTTGCTTTTGCATAGACTCTCCACCTATTAACAATGCTGTTTTGATATTAATCTTATCACTAATAATGCTTTTAATTGCCTCCATTACTTGTGTGGCTAGTTCTCTAGTTGGACACATGACTAGAGCTAATGCATTTTTATCTAAAATTAATCTATTAATCAAAGGAATACTAAAAGCTAACGTTTTACCTGTACCTGTTTGAGCAGTTCCAAGAATATCCCTTCCTTCCAATGCAACTGGTATCGCCATACCTTGAATTGGTGTTGGTTTTACAAAATTCATTTTAGATAATGAATTTTTTAAAGAGTTTTCTATGTTTAATAATTTAAAATTTTCCATTTAGTGATTTAGAAATCTGTTTTGAAATTAAGTTCTTGATTCTTTATTAAATCTAATTTTATTGCGATATCTATATGTTTTTAAAACAATGACAAGAAATGAATTTTTTATTAATCACTATTTATGTTGTAATTACTGACTTTTTTTAAGTTTTCAAATCAAAGAATTAATGTATAAGAGCCACAATTTATGGACAACAATATCAGAAACATCACTATTATTGCACATGTCGATCATGGTAAGACTACTTTGATTGATAATTTAATGAAACAAAGTGGATCTTTTAGAGAAAATGAGGTGGTTGATGAAAGGTTAATGGACTCTGGCGAACTTGAAAAAGAACGAGGTATTACAATTTTAGCAAAGCCTGCCTCTATAAATTGGGGTGAGTCTAGAATAAATATTATAGATACCCCTGGACACAGAGATTTTGCAGCAGAAGTTGAAAGAGTTTTGAGCATGGCTGATGGAGCCTTATTGCTTATTGACTCAGCTGAAGGTGTGATGCCACAAACAAAATTTGTATTATCCAAGGCATTAAAACAAGGTTTAAAGCCTATAGTAGTAATTAATAAGTTAGATAAAACTGATCAAAGAGCTAATGAAGTTTTAGATGAAACATTTGATTTATTTGTAAGTTTAGATGCAAATGAAGGACAATTAGATTTTCCAGTCTTGTATGCAAGTGGAAGGTCGGGGTGGGCTGATTTAGATGTTGATGGTCCTAGAAAAAATTTAAATCCCCTTTTAGATTTAATTTTGAATCATGTAAAACCAGCTAAGCTTGATAAGGCTAAACCTTTTGCAATGCTTTCTACGCTTCTTTACGCTGATAGTTTTCTAGGTAGAAGTTTAGTTGGAAGAATTACTCAAGGAACAGCTAAGGCTAACCAATCGATCAAAGCTATAAATTTAAAAGGTGAGAAAGTTGATGAAGGAAAATTAACTAAAATTTTTAGATATGAAGGTACCAAAAAAGTTCCGATTGAAGTTGGAGAAGCTGGAGATATTGTTGTGATAGCAGGTTTAGAAAAGGCAAATGTTGCTGATACTATTTGTGATTTAGGGGTGAATGAACCAATTAAAGCAACCCCAATAGATCCACCAACAATGTCAATTACGATTACTGTAAATACATCACCTTTAGCTGGCACTGAAGGAAAAAAACTTACAAGTACACAAATAAGAGAAAGATTAATTCAAGAAGCTCAGAATAATGTTGGTATCACTTTTTCAGAAAATGGGGGTAACGACTCATTTGTTGTAAGTGGCAGAGGAGAATTAATGTTAGAAATTTTATTAACGCAAATGAGAAGAGAAGGATTTGAGATGACAGTAAGTCCTCCAAAGGTTTTATATCAAATAAAGGAAAATGGAAGCAAACTAGAACCAATTGAGGAAATAACAATGGATTTGGATGAAGAATTTTCTTCAAAAGTAATAGACTCGATGAATAGAAGAAAAGGAAAATTAATAGATTTAAAAGATACTGGTAAAGGTAAAAAAAGATTAATATTTCATGCACCTACAAGAGGTTTGATGGGATACACAAGTAGATTTCTAACCTTAACAAAAGGTAATGGAGTTATTAATAGAATATTCCATGATTATGGACCATTTGAGGGAGACATGGAAGGCAGAAGAAATGGTGCATTAATTTCGATGGAGCAAGGAAAAGCAGTTGCTTTTGCAATTTTTAATTTACAGGCAAGAGGTGAAATGTTTGTAACACATAATGATCCTGTTTATGCTGGAATGATTGTTGGATTATCTCCAAAACCAGGTGATATGATTATTAATGTAATGAAAGGTAAAAAACTTACTAACATGAGAACTCAAGGTACTGATGAAAATGTAGTATTAACACCAGTAAGAAAAATGTCCATTGCAGAACAATTAAGTATGTTAAATACTGACGAGGCTTTAGAAATAACCCCTAAGTCTTGTAGATTAAGAAAAGCAATATTAAACCCCCATGAAAGAAAAAAAAGTGAAAAGTCTGGTGCTGCTGCTTAATTAAAAATCTTACCAACTAAATATAACCCTAAAGCAACACAAGGACCTATTCCAAAGGCAAATAATAAAGTTCCTACCCCTACTGTACCACCTAAATACCATCCAATACTAACAACAGAAATTTCCAAAGTTGCTCTTACCATTGCAATTGGTAAATTTGTAATTTTCTGTAAACCAATCATTAATCCATCCCTAGGTCCAGCTCCTAGATTTGATATTAAATAAATACCACCTCCAATTCCAACAGTTATAACTGAGACAAAAGCTAAAATTAATTGATGTATATAATTTGATGGTGTTGGAACAAATTTAATACAAAGATCAATCATTAATGCAATAATGATAGCATTCAATATAGTTCCCATACCCGGTTTTTGACCTAAAGGTATCCACAAGGATAAAACTGCCACACTTATTAAGAAAGTAATTATTCCAATTGATAAATTAACATTTAAAGAAATGCCTTGGGCAAGAACGCTCCATGGTGAAGCTCCAGTAAAAGATACGATCAAAAGCCCCTCACCTAAGCCAAATAATGTTAAGCCAAAACATAAGAAAAAAAATGTAGAAAATTTTGGCTTAAAATTATGAGGTTTTTTGGAACTCCAATTAACTACGGGTATTTTTTTAATTTTTAAAAACATTTTTTAAATAATTACTTCTATTATTGATAAAGTCTATTAGTGTGAATTCCAAATGAAAAAATTTTTAATTTATGTTTTTATATCAATTTATTCATCGGTCTCCTTTGCTCATATTGGTCACTATATAAAATTTAATAAAGTTGAAATGGAAATTTTTAGAAATGGAGAGTTAATTGGTTATAATTATTATTTTTTCACTCGAAATGGCGATGAAACAATTGTTACAAATCAAATCAAAATTTCAGTAAAACTTTTAGGTACTATAGTTTTTCAAGTCGAAGGGTATGGTGAAGAAAAGTATATTAAAGATCAATTAGTTTCCTTTAATTCTAAAACACTACAAAATGATAAAGAGAAATTTGTAAATTTAACTTTTGATAAAAATAAGAATGAATTCAATGTTAAAGGTTCATCATATAATGGAAAAGTATCCATAGAAAGTATTATAGGAAATTGGTGGAGTCATAAAATTTTACAAGCAAATACTCAGATCAGTCCGATTTCAGGGAGTATAAAAGATCAAGTTGTAACATTTTTGGGAAAAGAAAAAATTACTCAATATGGGAAAACATTCGTAGTTGATCATTTTACCCTGAAATCAAAAGATTTGTCATTACCTAAAAATAAAAAACTAGATTTTAATATTTGGTATGATCCTAAAACTTATAGAATTTTAAAAGTATCCTATCAAAGAATGGGGAATTGGGAATATCGTCTCAAAAATGTAGAATAATTTAAATTATTTACCTGCTACAACCATTCCTTCGATCATCATGGTTGGTGAGTTAATTGCATATTCAAACTCTAAATCATTGGCTAGAGTTATGTTTTGAAACATATCTTTAAAATTACCTGCTATTGTAAATTCATTAATTGGATATTTAAACTCTCCATTTTCAATTAAAAAACCTGTCGCTCCAACTGAGTAGTCTCCAGTTACAATATTGCTTCCATGGCCGATAGTTTCTGTTATGTAAAGTGCTCTTGAATTGGAATTTAAAAGATCTTTGTAACTAACTTTTCCATTATCAAAATAGAGATTGCTAATACCACCACATCTTCCATTAGATTTAAGATTTAATTTTCTTCCATTGTATGTGTCTACTAAATAACTTTTTAGCACTCCTTGTTTAACTAAATCTAATGTTTCTGATTTAACCCCTTCTAAATCAAAACTTTTTGAACCCAAACCTTTTAATATATCTGGTTTATCAAAAACATTTATATTATCAGAAAATACTCTATCATTAATTTTATCTTTTAAGAAAGTAGTACCTCTTGAAACAGCAGAAGATGATATTGCGCTAGCAAAGGTGCTCAATATTCCTTTAGCTATTCTTTTATCAAAAATAATACTAATTTTTTCACTTCCTATTTTTTGTGGATTAAGTTTTTTCATTGTTAGTTCAGCTGAAATTTTTCCCAAATTCTCTGCGGACTTTATATCTTCTAAGTGGCATTTGTTTGTATATTCGTAGTCTCGTTCCATACTTTTATCCTCTTTTGCTACAGCAACACATGATGCGGTAAATGAAGATGATTTATAACCTTCACAAAAACCAATACTATTGGCTAAAATAAAACTAGATTTATCTTCAGAAAAACTAGACTCAGTATTAATTATTTTTTCATTATATGAAGCTGACTCCTCCAGTTGTTTTAAATATTCAATTTTTTTGTCATTTTCTAAATGAGTATTGTCAAATAAATTTAGATCTTTAATCTCTTTTGCTAATAATTTTTTATCAGGAAGTGAATTAAATTCATCCTCAGGTGTATTTTTTGTAGTTTCAATACATTTTTCAATCAATACTTTTAGATTATGATCTAATAAATTTGATGAGGAAATAGAAGATTTTTTGTGGTCAATATAAGTTGTAATATTTATGCCAAGATTATCAGATCTATTTGATTCATCTAATTTTTTATTTCTAAAATTAACTGTTTCAGTAATCGAATTGCTAACAATTACACTAGAATTTGTTGCACCTAATTTCTTTGCTAAATCTAAACAATAGGCAGCTTTTTTTTCTAAGTAATTTTGTTCCTTGACCATTAAAGTTTAGTTCCACCTACTGTCATCTTATCAATCAATATTGAGGGTTGAGCTACTCCTACTGGAACTCCCTGTCCTGCTTTACCGCAAGTTCCAATTCCGGGATCTAACATCATATCGTTACCTACCATTGATACTTCTTTTAATATTGATGGCCCATCTCCTATTAAGGTTGCTCCTTTTATTGGTGAACCAATTTTGCCATTAATAATTTCATAAGCTTCTGTGCAATTAAATACAAATTTACCTGATGTAATATCTACTTGTCCTCCACCAAAACTTACTGCAAAAATACCTTTATCAACTGATTTGATCATTTCATCTTGTGTTTGTTTGCCACTTAACATCATTGTATTTCTCATCCTCGGTAAAACAATATGTTTATAGTTTTCTCTTCTTCCACTTCCTGTAGATCTAGTATTCATTAATCTTGCATTTAATCTATCCTGCATAAAATTTTTCAAAATTCCATTTTCAATCAAAACTGTTCTTTCTGTTGGAGTTCCCTCGTCATCAATCGTTAAGCTGCCTCTTCTTTTATCTAAAGTGCCATCATCAACAATGGTCACTCCCTCGCTTGCAACTTTTTGGCCCATTAAATTATGAAAAGCAGAGGTTTTTTTTCTATTAAAATCTCCTTCTAAGCCGTGTCCAATTGCTTCGTGTATCAAAATTGCCGGCCATCCTGGTCCTAAGACTACTTTCATTTCACCCGCAGGTGCAGGTTTACTGTCTAAATTTACTGAAGCAATTCTAAAAGCCTCTTCACAAACATTTTGCCAATTATCATTCTTCAAATAATCATCATAAGATTGTCTTCCGCCTATGCCGTAAACCCCTGTCTCTTTTCTTCCATTTTTTTCAAGCATGACTGATACATTAAATCTAACAAGAGGTCTCACATCTGTTAAGGCCTCACCACCTAAGCGTATAATTTCAACGGATTTTTGCTCTCCTGTAAAACTTGCAGTAACTTGTTTTACTTTTGAATCTTTTTTTCTAAGAAAATTATTTACCTTATTTAAAATTTCTATTTTAGAATTTAATGATTTTTGATCTATTGGATTAATATCATTATAATACTTTTTATTAGATTTTGGAATTTCACAGTTATAAGTACCATTACTTGATTTCAAAGTTGATTTTAAATTTGTAGAAGAATTCTTAAGAGACTCTCGGGAGATTTCATTTGAATGAGAATATGCAACAATTTCTCCTGAAATTGCTCGAAATCCAAAACCCAAATCTGAATTATAATTTGAACTTTTTATTGTATTGTCATCTAATAAAATTGACTCTGATTTAGAGTCCTCTAGGTATAGCTCACCGTCATCACAATTTTTTAAAGTATCTGATACGATATTATTAACATCTTTTCTTGTTAAATCTGATTTATCAAAAAAATTACTCATTTTACTTACATAATAGTTTAAAATGAATTTTCAACAGATCATTTAGCACATGTACAAATTTTGACTTAAACGATAATAGGTTAATTTAATGAAAGTATATTTTAATAATTCTTGTAAAATCTGTAGAGCAGAAATCAACCTTTATAAAAAAGAAAATATAAAAGAAATTGATTGGATCGATATTACTAATAATTCTTTAGCACAAAAAGAAACCTCTAGAAATGATAAGGAACTATTAAGAAGATTACATGTCATAGAAGATTTCAAGGTAATAGAGGGAGCTGAGGCATTTCTATACGTTTGGAAAAAAATTCCTAAATACAAATTTTTATATAGTTTTTTTAAACTTCCAATTGTGTTTACATTATTTAAATTTGGATATGAAATTGTTGCTTACTTTTTGTATCTTAAAAATAAAAAACAACTTAAAAACTAATTTAAAAAAAATATTAACAATTGGCTTAGTAAAGACATTGAAGCCATAAACATTATTAATACAATTGAATACATAACTGTAATAATTTTATTTTTTTTTCTTCTAAGCCTTACAAAAGCTTTATCATCAAGATCAGAAATATCTCTTTTGCCTAAAACAGGATAATCATAACTCAATCTCCAAGTTGATGGTCCTAATCTAGGGTCTAAGTTATTGTAATAAGTGATCCATGCTAAAATATATTTTAACACTACAAATAAGGTTATCATTAAAATTATACCAATAATCATCCTTAATATTACCCAATAAACTTAGAGATATTAATTTTCATTTCTAGTTCTTTTTCTAGCTATCAATTGAGTCAATGAGTCAACCATAGTGTCAGATGCTTTAAAGATTTCATTATTTTTGAATTCGTGAGAAATATTTTTTTCTGGATTAGTTTTATCCTCAATAACTATGCCTTCATCTGGAGAATTATTCTTTATATAGATTAATAATAACCATTCCTCATCAGTACTCTCATCCCATTTAACAAAAATTTCACCAGTTTCAAATCGTCTATCAATGCATCTAAATATCGACATATGTCTTGTGACATGTCTCTTGTTTAATTGAAATACTAAACTGCTGGCACTTCTATAAAAACTTTCTAAAGCAAATTCTATTTTTTGTCTTGCTAGGGTGTATTCTTTTTCTTTTTGTAATAAAGTCTCTCTATCTTCATCTCCTTGAATTTTTACTCCTAAAGCTTCTACTCTTTCTCTAATTTTTTGGTCTCTTATTGTTCGATATTTTTCTTTTAATTTTTCTATCCTTTCCTGTAGACCTGCGTAATCCTCTCTCTTTTCTTTTAATGATATTTTTTCTAACTTTTCTAATTCTTTTACTTCTCTAATTCTAAACTTTTCAATTTGTTTTTCTAATCTTAATTGCTTTAAAAATTGCTTTTGTTTTTCAGCTTGCTCAATTCTAAGTAAAGCTTGTTCTTTTCTTAAAAAAAGCTTTATGT
>CACGET010000037.1 GCA_902572155.1 uncultured Pelagibacteraceae bacterium
TCTAAAGCTCGCTGCTCTGCTTCTTCTTTTTTCATACCTAGAACTTCAATTGGTGCTTCAATACAATTTTGTAAAGCTGTCATATGTGGAAATAAGTTAAACTGTTGAAATACCATTCCAATTTTTGAGCGTCTCTCTCTTAAATATTTTTCGCTAGCTTCAACTATTTTTCCTTTTTCATCCATATGAGTTAATCGCTCACCGTCTAAATATATAACACCTTGGTTGATTTTTTCTAAAGTCATTAAAACTCTAAGAACCGTAGTTTTGCCTGATCCCGACGGTCCAATGATAGATACCATCTCATTTTTTTTTATTTCTAAATTTAATTTATCTAAAACAACCAAATCTCCATATTGTTTTGTCACATCTGAAAAATTTACAATTATTTCATCTGGCTCTTTTTTTTCCATTAATTAAACCTTTTCTTTTTTTATTTTTCCTTGAGCTAAATTAACATCTTTTTCAATTTTTCTAATCCACATTGCGGCTGGAATAGATAGGGTTAAAAAAATTAAACCTACTATAGTATATGGTTCTAGATATCGATAATGATATCCTCCAACAGCGGTTGCTGCATGAAATAGTTCTGCGACACCAATGGTTGATAATAAAGGAGTATCTTTAAAAATTCCGACTAAGTAGTTACCCATTCCAGGTATCGCAATTGGAAATGCTTGAGGTAAAACAATTTTTCGATATGTATATATTGTTGAAAAGTTAAGAGCTCTACAAGCTTCCCACTGAGTTTTTGGGACCCCTTCTAGCGCTCCCCTATATACTTCAGATAAATAAGTTCCAAAATGTAGGCCTATTGTAATCATTCCGCATACCCATGCAGATAAAGTAATACCGAATTGAGGTAATACGAAATAAACAAAGAATAACTGAATTAATAATGGAGTTGATCGAATAAATTCAACAATTTCTCTATTAATCATGTTGATTATCTTAAAAGGAGTTCTTTGACCTAGTAAAAATATAAGACCAACTACCATAGCGATAGCATAACCAATACCTGCTGCCATAATAGTATTTAGGGTGGCCCAAAGCATTTTTGGAAGTATTTCAAAAGTAAAATCCCATCTCCATTCAGCATTCATATTATATTTTATCCTTTCCAACTTTTCTTGCAGCCAAAACTTCTAACCAACGTAAAAATGGAACAAGAAAAAATCTTGATATAATATAATAAATTAAAAGTGCAGTGCCAAAACATTGAGCAGAAAGCCATGTTATAGAATTAATTTGTTTTGCCTCAAAAGTTAAATCAACGACAGTAACTAATGCAACTAATGCTGTAGCTTTTAAAAGTTCTACTGTTAAGTTTGCTGCAGGAGGTAGTATAATCGGAAATATTTGTGGAATAATTATTTTTCGCATTCTTTTAGCAGGAGTAAAATTTAAAGCAAAAGCTCCTTCCCATTGACCCTTGGGAACTGCTAAAATTCCACCTCTTACAATCTCTGCTCCGTAGGCACCAAAATTCATACCTATAGCTACGACTCCAGCAGTAAATGCTTCAAGACTTATACCAAAAAAAGGCAACACATAATAAAACCAAAATAATTGAACTAACAAAGAAGTTCCTCTAAAAAACTCTATATACCCTGTTGCTACACCTTGAATGATTGGATTTTTTGAAACCCTCATTAATCCAAAAATTACTGAAATAATCACATACAATAGTGTTGCACAAATAAGTACTTTTATTGTCATTACAGTCCCAAGCAACATTGTTGGACCATGTTCAGATAAAAATGCTAAGTAGCTCAATTTATATTCTCTATTATTAAAAAAAAATCAGGCGACAATCTTAGTCGCCTGATCATGTTTTAAATTTTTCTTTTATTTAGTAGAACAAGCCCACTCAGTAGTCATATCAGCAGGAGGTAATTGGGCTTTATCATAGCCATATTCACCAGCTCTCTCTAACATTTTACCTGGGTTTGATAAAACTTTTGCTAAAGCTGCATTAAAGTTGTCCCTAAATTCAGTATCAGTTTTTCTAAAACCTATACCAACAACATTTACAGTTTCTTTAGGCATTAATTTAGGATCTGTTACTTCAAATGCGCCATTAGTTTTCTCTTCATGTTCTTTTGCACCAAAGAAAGTTTGAACAGCAACGTCAGCTCTACCCGCTTTCATTGCAGCTAAAATCCCAACTTCACCCTCTACTAAAAGCATTTGGCTATCTGGAACACCGAATTTTTTAGCAGCCTCTACTGTGTTAAACCCCGCACCAGTTACCAGTTTTGCACCTGTTCTCACAACATCTGCGTAGTTATTAATTCCTTTAGGATTTCCTTTTGGTACTAACATTGCATCACCAAATACACCTATTGGATCTGAAAAATTAATATTCTCACATCTACTTTTTAAAATGTACATACCACCAGTAATCATATCTGATCTGTCTGCATTTATTCCTGGTATTAATCCTGACCATTCAAATACCTTTGTTTCGTGCTCAGTAATTCCCATTTCTTCAAGAACTGTTAAAGCAATCATGTTGACAAAACCCAAAGCTTCACCGTTATCACCAGCATAAGCCCATGGCACAGCAGTACCAAATCCAAGTCTTAATTTGTGTCCATCTTTTAGTCTATCAGTTAAAGTTGCAGCATTAACAGACGAAATACTAAAAAGAATAACTAAACAAACTGAAATTGACTTAATTAATTTCCTCATTATTTCTCCTCTAAATAGTTTAATATTTTATTAAGTTAACAAGAATTATAGCTTGATGCAAATTTCAAAAAATTTAGATCAACTTAGAATTGAATCTTGTTAAATAATTATTTTGTTACCTATATTTATTTCTCCGTCATCTAAAGGAGTTAAATAAATCCCCATATCAAAATGGTTATAAAATTTTTTTAATAACTGTAATAAATTTAATGAATTATTGTCCGTTTTGGGTTTTAGATTAATAGCAACACATCGAGGAATATTTTTTTCAACTTTAAAAGAAACATTATTAATTTTTATAATTTTTCCAATCCACTTTCTCTCTTCCCAAGGTTTTATTCCATCAATACATATGTTTCCTCTAAATCTTGAAATTTCAATTTTTTCATCAATCTTTTTTTGAAAATCATTTATGCTCTCTATGTTTAAAAGTGAAACTGAATTAACAAAATCAACTTTATTTGATATAGTTGTGTCGTAAAAAGGAATTTCGAAATTTTTCATTAATGTAATTGGTCCTTTAATTGAACTTTCTAATTCTAAAACTTTATTTGATAACTCTATACATTGACTTTGTTCCTTAGTATTTATCGTTAAGATTGTATTGTCTTTAGAATTCAATGACAGTTCATTTTTATTTAATAAAAAATTATATTTGTTTAAAACTGGGGTGTTTTTAAGTGTTAATATTTTATTCCATTTACCTTTTCGATCATCTGAGCTTTTTTCAAATAATTTAATTTGATCGATATTTAAATTTTTTGCAAATGCAAAAACTCTGTCTCCACTTATTCCAATTCCTTTTTTGATTTGACAATTATCTATGGTTTGAAAGGATATAGATTTTACAGGACAGTAATTTATTGAGGAAATAGTTGCACTCATATAATATCTAAAAACAATATGACTTATCTATCCCCAAATCAACTTAAACAATATGAAGATGAGGGATTTGTATCTCCCCTAGATGTATTTTCAAAAGAAAAAAGTAAAGAAATCAGAGATGAGATTGAATTAATTGAAAAACAGATGCCTCATGAACTCGAAAAAGACGGAAGATATAATGCTCATCTTATTTCGCCACTCTTAGATTGGGTCACTCACCATCCTTCAATTTTAAATACAGTAGAAAGCTTAATTGGTAAAAATATTTTAGTATGTGGAACTACGCTTTTTATAAAAAATCCAAACATTAAAGGCTTTGTTAGCTATCATCAGGATGCAAAATACATAGGTTTGGAGCCACATAATTGGGTTACAGCCTGGGTTGCGATCACAGATTCTAATGAGAATAATGGCTGTATGAGAATGTGGTCTGGATCACACAAAGAAAATCTAAAAGATCACGATCAAATGTTTAATGAAGGAAACTTATTAACCAGAGGTCAAACTGTTAATGATGTTCCAAAAAGTGAAACTACACCTTTAATCTTAAAAGCAGGTCAAATGTCATTACATCACCCAAAAGTTGTTCATGGTTCAGATTTAAATAAAAGTAACGATAGGAGAATAGGATTTGTAATTCAGAGTTATATAGGAACTAATGTTAAGCAAGTATTGGGTAAAAATAGCGTTCAACTTGCAAGAGGTGAAGACAAATATAATTATCATGAAAAAATTGGAAGACCAAACTCTTTGATGAATAAAGTCGATCTTAAATTAAAAAAACAGGAAAATGATAATCTTCAAGAAATTTTTTATAAAGGTTCGTCTAAAAAAGGCACATATTAATTTTCATGAACAAAGAAAATGCAAGTAAACTCTGGAAAATGATACAGGAAGCTGGCGATTATTTACAAGGCCAATTGCCTGAACATCCAAATCACCCGAAAGGTCGTAACCCTTATGCTCATGTTGCCCTAGCTGTTAAAGAAGAATTTGATATTACTTATAAAGATATTCCTGATGAAAAATTTGATGAAGTTGTGAAATATATTAAATTTTTAAAACAGAATCCAAGCTGACTATTTATTATTATTTCTGTGATCTAATAAATTACGTGTCATCTCATCACTCTGTTTCAGGTATCTTTTATGACCATCTAGAAGTGGAATATTTAAGTCTCCTTTACCTGTCTTTCCTTGTAACGCTAATTGGTCACAAAACCAATTGAGCACTGCTCCATTTGGAATATCTTGTAATGGTGGAAATTGACGCTCTATAGTTGGTAATTCTGAAATATCACCACTTAATAGTTTTTTCGGAAAGTAAGGATCAATTATAAATGGTCTACCTATTCCAATTAAATCAGTGGATGAAGACATCAAAGCATCTTCCATTACAGATTTAGTTCTAAAGCCACCAGTAACCATTATTGGTATACTTACTGCTGCTTTAATACTTTTGGCGTACTCTAAAAAATAAGCTTCTCTATTTTTTGTACTCTCTTTCAATGAAATATATTGATAAGCTTTTGGGACCTCAAAATTACCCCCTGAAACTTCAATAAAATCGATATTTTCTTTTTCAATCAATTGTGCAATTTTCACACTATCAGAAATTTCAAGACCTCCTTTTTGGAAATCAGATGAATTTAATTTAACAGCAATAATAAAACTTTTTCCTACAGTAGCTCTAACTTTCTGTAAAATGAGCTGAAGAAACCTAGCTCGATTTTCAAATGATCCTCCCCATTTATCTGAGCGATTATTAATTTTTGGAGACAATGAAGAGCTTAATAAATATCCATGTGCAGCATGAATTTCTACGCCATCAAAACCACATTGTTTGGCAATTCTAGCTGAGTCAGAAAATTTTTTAATTAAATCTAAAAAATCTTTTTCTAAGGCCATACGTGGTTGGCCAAATCCTTGTAGATCTAATTTTAAATTTGAAATTGATAAAGGTTCTGAATTAATCAATTCAGGCGTTTGTCTTCCAGCATGTGAAAGTTGGGCTAAAACTAACGAACCACCTGATTTTGCCGCATCACAAAGATCAGATGTTTTTTTTATATCAGTTGAGCTATCGAGAACAAAATTTCCAGCATGTTCTAAATGCCATCGGTCTACAATTATATTTCCAGTTATTAGTAGACTTGCTCCACCATCGCTCCATCTTTTAAAAATTGATACTAGTTCATTTGTTGGATTATTTTTTAGGTCCCCTAGAGCTTCGGAAAGACCAGACTTAACAATTCTATTTTTTAGAGTTACTCCACATGGTAAATCTATTGGAGCTTCAATCATTATAATTTATATTTCGTAATATAAATCTAGTCAACAAGGTTTTATTTGACTAAACTATTTATTAAAAGGTTAAATATAAAAACTGTGAAAGAAAAAAATAATGTTGTTGGTTTTATATCGGCTCCAAGTTGGTTAGATCCAGCACCAGATGAATTCCGAGAACTTACAAACGGTAAAATTAGTATCCAACAGACTTTTTTAGACCCTCCTGGATTTGACTATAGTGTTCAGAGTATAACCAAAATAACTCCTTTTTTAACCAATGCTTCATTATCTTTAGCTTCCGCTGGATGTACTTTAATTGCTAGCCCTGCTACTCCATTTGGTTACATTGGTTATAATAACATTACTCATGCCAAAGAAAGTCTTAGAAAAATTGAAAAGATCTCTGGAGTGAGTTGTATTTCATCTATATCAGCTATTTTTGATATACTTGAAAGTAAAAAAATACAAAATGTAGTTTTAGCATGCACATATTACCCAGACGAGTGGAGAGATCTATGGAGTTCTTTTGTAAGCGCTTCTGGATATAAAGTTATAACGGCTCAATCTTTAGTTGATCAAGGAATACGTTCAAAAAAAAATGGTGAAATTGATTATCCAAACCCTTCTGAAATATGTGAAAGCGTAAAAAGAATATCAAAAAATTATCCTGAAGCTGATGTTGTTATCATTAGCGGATCAGGTGCAAGAACTTTAGCTATAACTGACAAATTAAAAAAGATTACCAATAAATTAGTAATTGCTGCAGACACAGCACTTTTTTTATCAATTGCAAAAAAATTAAATATTAATTTTCCTATCGCATTATGAAAAGTTTTGATTATATCATAATTGGAGCTGGGTCAGCTGGCTGTGTTCTTGCAGATAAGCTTAGTAAAGATAAAAAAAATTCTGTACTTATATTAGAGGCAGGTGGAAAAGATTGGAATCCCTTAATTCATATTCCTGCAGGATTTTATAAAGTTCATAATGATCCAAAAATTAATTGGAACTATTCAACTGAACCTGAAAAGGGACTTGATGGAAGAAGTATTGATATTCCTCGTGGAAAAGTATTAGGAGGCTCATCGTCTATTAATGGAATGGTATATATGCGAGGTCATCCATTAGATTATGATGGATGGGCAAAGAATTTAGGTTTAGATCAATGGTCATATTCAAATTGTTTACCTTATTTTAAAGATTTAGAGACTAGTGATCGTGGTGGTAACGAATGGCGAGGAGGAGGAGGACCACTCGGTGTTAGAAAAGGTCCAGACCCAAATCCAATTTATGATACTTTTATAGTTGCTGGAGAGCAATCTGGACAGGGCATCACTGATGATTTAAATGGTTTTAATCCTGAAGGACTTTCAAGGCTTGATGCTACAATTTCAAATGGAAAAAGAAACAGTTCATCAACTACTTTTTTAAAACCTGCTTTGAAGCGAAATAATTTAAAACTAAAAACTCATGTATTAGTTGAAAAAATATTATTAGAAAATAACCGAGCAATTGGTATTCAAGTAAGTGAAAAAGGACAAAAATACATAATTGAAGCAGAAAAAGAGATAATTCTATCTGCAGGGGCTTTAAACTCACCTAAAATATTAATGCTTTCAGGTATAGGTCCAGCAGAAAACTTAATGGAAATTGGATCTAAAATTCATCATGAATTACCTGGTGTTGGTAAAAACTTACAAGATCACGCTACAGTTTCTATTAGCTGGGAATGTCTTGAGGAATTTAAAGTTCATAAAATTGATCAACCTGTACAAAAACTTATAGCTGGGATAAATTGGATCCTAACTCGAAAAGGGCTTGCTGCGAGTAATCATTTTGAAGCTGGAGGATTAATTCGTGGGAATGATAGTGTTGCTTATCCCAATCTTCAATATCATTTTGGACCAACAGGATTTGATTATGTGGGTGGAAAATTTAAACTTAGTCAAGCTTTTACTCTTCAGCTTGACCAACTTCGTCCAAAAAGTAGGGGATATATAAAACTAAAATCTATAAACCCAAATGACTCACCAAAAATAGTATTGAACTATTTAAATGACCCTCAAGATATTAAAGAGCTTGTAGAGGGTGTCAAAAAAATGCGTGAGTTAGTATCTCAGCCAGCTTTTGATAAATTTCGAGGACCTGAAATTTCACCTGGTGCAGAGGTACAATCTGATAGTGATATTGAACAAGCAATTAGACTTAACACTATTACCGATTATCATCAATGCGGTACATGTGCGATGGGAATAGGTTCAAATAGTGTTGTGGACCCTGAAATGCGAGTAAAAGGAATTAGTTCACTAAGGGTTGTTGATGCCTCAGTTTTGCCGAATGTTGTAAGTGGCAACATTAATGCTCCTGTTATAATGATTGCAGCAAGAGCCGCAGATTGGATACTAGGCAAGCCTCAATTAAAACCTTTAGAGGCAAACTTCAAATTTAGTAAAATTTAAATTCTATTTTTGCTAAGACTTAATAAAATTTAAAAAAGTATCAACATCAGATGAGTCTGTATTCCACGCTGTAACTAATCTAACTGCATTGCCATCCCATTCATCATCATTAATTGTGTAACCCTCAGAATTTAATTGATCAATTATATCTTTTGGCATCTTTACAAATATTTCATTAGCATCGGTAGGATAAGCAAGTTTAATATTTTTGTGCCGATTTAGACCTTCACTTAATTTTTTGCCCATAGCATTTGCATGTTTTGCATTTTTTAGCCAAACATTATTTGAAATATAAGCATCTAATTGTGCTGATACAAAACTCATTTTTGAGAGTAAATGTCCTGCTCGTTTCATTAAAAAAGCTAAGTTACCAACTAATTCTGGTTTAAAGAAAATAATCGCTTCTGCTGCTATGCATCCATTTTTAGTTGCTCCAAATGAAAGCACGTCTATACCAGATTTCCAAGTCATGTCAGCAGGACTACAATCTAATGAAACTAAAGCGTTAGCAAATCTAGCTCCATCCATATGCATATTAAGATTATGTTTATGAGTAATTTCTGAAATTTTTTTAATTTCATCTAATTTATATGCCTCACCTGTTTCACAAAGTTGTGTAATGCTTACTGATGATGGTTGTGTGTGATGAACAATACCCTTTCCAGTAATTGATTTATCAAGCTCTTCAGCTGTAATTTTTCCATCAATTCCATTAAGGTTTACCAACTTTGCTCCTCCTGTATAAAATTCAGGTGCTCCACATTCATCTACGTTAATGTGTGAAAGTTTGTGGCAATAAATATTTCCAAAAGATGGTGTCATAGTTGATAAAGCAAGAGCATTAGCTGCTGTTCCAGAGGATGTTGGAAAAACAACTACTTCCTTTTCAAATATTTCTGAAAATTTATCTTGTAAACTTTTTGAAATTTGATCATTACCATAGGGAGTTCTATCCCCATCGTTAGCTTTTAGAATAGCATCTAAAACCTCAGGACAAG
>CACGET010000038.1 GCA_902572155.1 uncultured Pelagibacteraceae bacterium
TAAATTGTAAATTTAACTTCTGTATAGCAGCAATAAGAGATGCAATATTTCCTGTTTCTAAATCTATAATTCCAAGTTTCATTAATTATTATTTTCTAAAAACATTTTTGTTCCCAACAGAGAAAAGATAAATTTAGAAAAATGGTTTGGTATAACTTTTCTATCTAAATCATTTTTAAATTTATCTAAATTTACAAACTCTGATAATGGAGATTTTTTATTAAAAATATAATCAATATTTTCTGGATTCTCTAAATCTAATATTGAATTTATAGAGGCATTAAAACCTTTTTTTTGTCGATTTAATCTGATTTTATCATTCAAAACACCATTCATTGCTTCTCTCAAAATTTTTTTTTGATAACCATTTTCAATTAAATAATTTGGTGGAATGCTTAGTGAAAATTCTATTAAATCTCTATCTAAGTATGGACTTCTATTTTCTATTGAATAATTCATTGAATTTAGATCATCATGTTTAAGAATAACAGGTACAACCTCATGGAATAGCTCATTAAGCATTCTATTCCTTAATAATTCTTCACAATAAAACTCTTCTTCAAAGTTTTTTTCAAAATTGCTTTGGGAATAATTGATTAAATTAAAATTATCTTCATATACTAGTCTCCTATCGTGTCTATTATTGATATAATAAAAAGGATCTTTTAAATTTTCATTTCTTAATACTGGAAATATAAATTTTTTCCAATCTTCTAAATTTTTATTAAAACGATTTGTATTTTTTATAGACTCTAAATGTAACAAATAATGGTCATAATATCCTGTAAAAATTTCGTCAGCTCCAGTTCCAGAAATTGATACCTTAAAACCTTGTTTAGCAATTTCCTCTGACAAGAATGAGTGTATAAAATAAGATATTGTTGCAATTGGTCCATCGTGTTGATTTACAAGTTGCATCATTCTTTCGAGAAACAAATTTTTGTTTTTATCAATTCGTATTAAATTTGATTCACAATTTAGTTCTTTATTTATAATATTTATATTTTCCTCTTCATTATATCTTTCATCTCTATCTATTATAGAAAATGTTGAAACATTTTGATTAAATTCTTTTCTAGCTATTGATGCGAGTGAAGTTGAGTCAACACCTCCACTTAAACAAAAAGCTAGCGGCACATCTGCTCTCATTCGATATTTCAAGCTGTTAATTAAATGAAATTTTACACCTTCGGTTGCATCATGTTCAGATAAGTTTTTTTTTATTTCTACTTTGGGTTGCCAGTATTTTTTTTTTTTAAATTTAAGATCAAGATTAATTGTAAGATTTGAACTATTTTCTAATGAATAAATTCTGTCAAAATAAGTTTCGTTATCTTTATTTAATGATTTATATCCCAAAAATAAATGTTTTTTTATTAATCTTTTATTTTTAGTAAACTCTTCCTCGCATAATGATCTAATATATTTTATTTCAGAACCAAAAAAAAAACCTTTTTTATTAAGAAAATAATATAATGGTTTTTCTCCAAAAGGGTCTCTAGATAAAAATAATTCTTTTTTTCTTTCATCCCAAATTGCAAATGCCCACATACCAATAAAGTGATCAACACAATTTTCGCCATATTCCATATATGCCTTCATTAATACTTCAGTATCTGAATTGGTTCTAAATTCATATTTATCTTTTAATTTTTCTTTAATTTCCAAAAAATTATAAATTTCTCCATTAAAAATAAGTATAAGATTTTCATCAATAAATGGTTGATTAGATCTATCATTTAAGTCAATTATATTTAATCTTGTATGAAGAAGAGCTAATTTTTTAGACTTATAATCTTTAGTAATATAATTATTAAAGTCTGGACCACGTAATTTCATTAATTTAATTGTATCAATTAAGGAATCTTTTTTAATTAATTGTCTCTCACTTATATATCCACTTATGCCACACATTAAATTATATTCTTTTTGAGTATTTTTTTATCTTTTTTTATTGATCTAATAAATTTTTTTCCAACAATATTTTTCATATTAAAAAAATTTTTGGAATTATTAGACCTTAAAAATTTAGTATTTTCTAAAGTCAGTAATTCACCTTTATTTATTTGTTGAGACGCATATGGAGTCCTCCTTATTGTATTTAAAAAAAATTTTTCACAGTTTTGAATTTTTTTTTGATAACTTCCTTTAAGTAATTCAATTTTTCTAATTTTTTTTACCACTGCACTCATTTCTTTAAAGTCTGCTGATAAAAAATGGTCTCTAAAATTAGAAAAATATTTATCAATTGTAAAATGTTTTTCAATAATTTTTGCACCCATTGATGTTGCAATAGATAAAGCATCCATTCCTAATGTATGATCAGAATATCCAATCACAAAATTTAATTTATCTATTAAAAATTTCACTGAGTCCAAATTAGCAAATTCATCTTTTACTGGATAGCTTGTTACACAATGCAAAAAAGCTATTCTTTCTTGTGCTAATTTCTTTCCTATTAATTTATAAATTCTATTTCTCAAAAAAAGAATTTCATTCATATTAGTTAATCCTGTTGAAATTATTACATTTTTTTTTGATGAAATTATTTTATCTATCATTGGAAAAAAATTGTTATCACTGGAGGCAATTTTAATTATATCTGAATGTTGAATTAAAAAATCAGCACTTTTAATATCTAATGGTGTGGATATAAACTTTAGTTTTTTAGAATGAGCAAATTTTTTGAGTTTTATAAACTGTTTTTTTGTTAATTCAAATTTTTTAAGTTTTTCAAATCTTTTTTTTTCTTTTTTATTAATAAAATCTTCAGTGTTAAAAGTTTGAAATTTTACAGCATCCACTTTTGCTTTATAAGCTAAATGAATTAATTTTTTTGCTATCTTAAAGTTACCTTCATGGTTATTTCCTATTTCTGCTATAATAAAAGTTTTCTTTAATTTCTTAAAATTTATTTTACTCATTCATTAATTTAATTAATTTTATTCCAAAAATTTTTGTACCAGGAAATATACTCTCTATAGCCCGTCTCTATCGAATGATTAGCTTTAAAACCAATTAATTTTTTAGCCTTATCAATTTTTAAAGTTCCTCTTTCAGGCATAAAATTTTCTTTTTCTTTGTAATTGACTTTAATGTCTTTAAATTCATCTCGAAGAATGTTTATTAATTCGTTTATTTTTTTTGCATTTCCATAAGTAATATTAAATGTTTCATTTTGAGATTTTTCATTATCGCAACAATAACTAATCCCTCTAACTAAATCCTCTATATAGGTAAAATCTAATTTATCTTCACCGTCCCCATTAATATTTATTTCTAAATTTTGTATTGCATTCTCTATAAAGATTTGTCCAACTCTTCTACTTACACATCGTTCGCCGTATAATGCTGATGGTCTAATTATTGTATAAGGTAAATCAAAAACTTGGTTGTAAGATTTAACCATTAATTCACCAGCGTATTTTAGTGTGCCATAAATTCCAATTGGTTTGCATGCTGTATCCTCATCAACTTCTTTTGTTTCAAAATTACCGTAAACCATACTTGAAGACATATAGATTACATGTATTTTTTTAGTTTTAGCGTAATCTAAAGTGTTTTCTAAAGTTCTTAAACTGTGATCAAATGTAGTGTGGGGATCTTTATTAGATCTATTAGCATGAGAAACTGCTGCCAAGTGAATTATTATATTAGGTTTTATTTGTTCATATAAAGCTGAGATAGAATTATAATTTCTTGCATCTTGAATAATTAAATCAATATCATTTTTTTTTAAAAGTTCTAATCTGCTTTCTAGAATAGACTTATAAAGTTTTTGATTCAGTATTTCTGTATTATCTAAAGAATAAATATTGTTTATTGATAGACTATCTACAATTACAGGATCGTGACCTTGTTTTGACAAATAAAGAGCTAAATTATGTCCAATAAAACCACAACCACCTACCAAAAGTATTTTTTTTTTTGAAATCACTTCACTGCCTTTACAACACTTTTGCATATAAAATCTATCTCTGAATTTTTAAGTTTTGGATACATTGGAAGAGATATATTCATTAATCCATAATTATTAGCATTTTTAAAATCATTTAACCTTAATTTATATTTTTTTTTGTAATAACTCATTTTTGGAAGTGGATTTAAGTAATGAACGCTAAAACCAATCTTTAAATGTTTTAGAGTTTTAATAATATCATCTCTTTTTTTGCTAAAAATTTGGAAAACGAAATAGGAACAATTTTTAGAGTAAGGCATCATTATAATTTTATCGGAATTTATAAAATTTTTTATATATCTTTTGGCAATTTCATGTCTTCTTTTTAAATTTTTTTTATACGATAGTAATTGTTTAAAACCTAGAGCTGCTTGAAAATCAGTCATTCTATAATTAAAACCTAAGTCTTTTACATCATAATCACCAGGTTTATTTCTATCTTTGATATCTTTATCAATACCAAAAGCTTTAAGTTTTTTTATTTTATTAAAAAAGACTGTGTCATTTGTTATTAACATGCCTCCTTCACCAGTTGTAATTTGCTTAGTTGGATAAAAAGAAAAACTTCCTGATTTACCAAAATTACCAACATGTTTTTTGCTTTCATAGGTGCCTAGAGCATGAGCACAATCTTCTAATAATGTTATATTTTTTCTTTTACAAAAATTTAGGATATTTTTAGTATCGCAAGGATAACCAGCCATATGTACAATTATTATTCCTTTGGTCTTTGATGTTATTTTTTTTTTAATTTCTTCCAATCTTAAATTTCCAGTGATGAAATCTACATCAACAAATATTGCTTTAGCACCAGTATATTCTACTGCATGAGCAGTAGCTGTATGAGTCTGGGCAGGAACAATAATTTCATCCCCTTTTTTAAATCCTGACGCTAAACAAGATAAATGTAAACCAGCTGTGCAGCTTGATAGAGAAATTGCATGTTTAGATCCAGTAAATTTAGAAAATTCTTTCTCAAAAAGAGATGTGTACTTTCCATGTGTAAGCCAACCACTATTCAAAATATTTTTTACTAATTCTGTGTCTTTATTTGTAATATTAGAAATTGAGAATTTTATTTCTTTCATTGTTATAAATATTTAATTTTAATTTTTTTACTAAGAAGCATTGATTTTTGTGCCGCAAAACAAGTAGACATTAAATCAAATTGTTCTTGATGGTTAACAATCAGCTTATCATTTTTTTTAACTAAATAGTCAATAAAATTTTGAATTAATCTTTTTCTATTTTTTTTATCTGGATAATTTGATTTAATTTTATAAGTTTGCCCATTTTTACTAATGTAAGAGCCAAAATTATTATTTATCAAAGTCTGATTTTTTGAAAAAATTTTGACCTCATGTAAGTGCTCGTGATCAGCAGCTGCATTTGCAGAAATTTTTACTAAAATATTATTTGGAAATTCTAATAGAATAACAACAAGACTATTTTTTTTAAATTTAGTATTTTTTGTTAATTTGTCGTTAGCAAATGTTGAAACATTTATAGGTTTAAGTTCTAAAATCCACATCACTAAATCTATCATATGGATTGCTGCTCCATGTATTATTGAATATTCTTTAATTTTTGATCTCCATCCGTAAAGTTTAAATTTTCTTCCCCAGATATAGTCAGCCTCTATGTAATAAATATTTTTTTTACTAGTTTTTTTTTTAAAGTACTTAAATAAAGAATTTACTCTTAAAACTAAATTTGAGATAATTTTTAAATGTTTTTTTTTCTTCAATAATAAATGAATTTTTTTTAATTCTTTTTCATTTAGGCACATTGGTTTTTCAATTATTAAATGTTTATCATTTTTTAATCCTCTAAGAATTTGCTTATAGTGAAAATTGTCAAAACTAGCTATTGAAACAACATTAATCTCTTTATCAGAAAAAATAATATTTTCATTATCAGTAATTATTTTAGATGGATATCTTTTTTTTAATAACTTTATTTTTCTTTTGTCTTTTTCACAAATTATTTTCACTCTTGATTTTTTATAATTTTCAATAGCCTCTAAATGCTTTTGACCTATTCCCATCCCTATAATTGCAGCTATTATTTTCATTTAAGTTTAAAATTTATAAAATTTTTTTTATTAAATTTTTTTTTAATCATATTTAAGTCTATAGTTGTATCTATTGAAAGTTTTAAAGAATTGTTCTTATATTTATTTACAAAGTTCTTAATTTTAAAATTCTTAAAATTATCGTAAAAATATGATGTCACATGTTCTTTATTATGGTCATTAAATTTTTTTATATTTTTTTTAATTATCGAGGCTTTAATTATCTCAATTGACTGTCCCTTTGGAAATGTCCTAGGAAACACATTGGTGATTAAATCTGAATTTTTATATTTTTTTTTTAACATTATTGCTTTATCTAAAATCCTGAAATCAAATAATGGACTATCTCCGCTAATTCTTACAAAATAATTAGATCTATATTTTCTTGCTGTATTATACAATCTTAAAGCAACATTATTTAAGCTTCCCCTAAAAAAATTTATGTTATTTGACTTAAGATGATCTACTAACCTATCATCAGATTTTTCTCTTGAAGTCGATACTACAATCTCAATTTTTTTTTTTGATTTCCCAATCTTATGTACTACGTGTGATATAAGAGGTTTACCATATATAGGTAATAGTACTTTATTTTTAAATCTCTTTGAGTTTGATCTTGCTTGAATAATCACTAACAATTTAAATACTTTCTATTTTTTGCGTAAATATATTAGTATATATTCTTTAAAAAAAAGCTATTTTTTTCCCAATCTTTTAAAAACTTTTTTATATCTTCAATTTTATCAATTTTAATTTTAGGCACATATTTTTTTCTATCTTTTTTTTGTGCAATAACTACTAGGTCGTTTTCATCATAATATCTATTAGCATTTATTACTGAAAAACCACAAATTTCTAATAAGTTAGAAAGAGAATTATAAGAAAAAAACCAAGGATGGGTATTTTTCGTTTCATGTTCAGATACAAAAAAATTATATATTGGCTTTTTATAAGGAACTAAAATTCTTGAACTTTCTGCTATCAATAGTAATCCATTTTTTTTTAAAGAACTATGAATAGCATTTAAAACATCTATTGGTTTTACGCAGTTACAGAGTGTCCATAATAAACATCCTACATCAAAATTCTTAAATTTTTTAATTTTACCAGAATCTTCGATTGATCCATTAAATGATAAAAAATTTTTTTTATTAATTTTTTTTATTTTTTTTTTTGTCTTTTTAAAAAGTTCGGGACTATGTTCTGTGAAATTAAAATTTATTTTTTTATTAATTCTTCCAAACTCTAAAGCAAGATTTCCTTCTCCTGTACCATAATCACACAATTCAATATTTTTACCTTTCAGATGTTTGTTCAAAAATAAAGCTGAATAATAGTGTCTTGATCTCATAATTGGATTGTTTGATGTGTACTTAATTTTTTTTGTATCAATTTTTTTTGAGTAAATCTTTTTAGACCACATTTCTAAACTTTCAGAAGAATTGTTTGAAGGAGAATGAAAAACTGTGCCAGTTTTTTTGGAAATATAAACGGGTGATTTTGAAATTTTATTTTTAAATTTAACCTTAACAGATCTATTCAAGGTCACACCACAAAAATCTAATTTAACTTCTTCTATTAATTTATTTTTTTTGTATTTCATCATTAAACAATATCATTTATTAATTTGTATAATAGTCCTACTTGCTTATTTATCCTCTGATTACTTTATTGTCTATTTGATACCTTCCTCTGCAGTCAATTATAAGATTAGATTTATTATAAATTAATTTATAATCAAATTTATCATGATCAGTCATTAAGATTGTCAAATCAAATTTTTTTAGGTTTTTAGGTGTAAGATTTACACTTTTTTTATTTATTTTTACGTCTCTGGTATCAATTTTTTTTTTTATAAATGGGTCAGAAAATTCATATTTAATTTTATGTTTAATCAAATAATTAATTAATCTTAGTGATGCGGACTCTCTAAGATCATCAATATT
>CACGET010000039.1 GCA_902572155.1 uncultured Pelagibacteraceae bacterium
AGTATTTATCCATTTAATTCAGAAATTAAAAATCACAAAAATAAATTTTTTGTTGTTGATTATAAAAATACTTTAAGATGTTATAATATAAATGATGGATCAGAGTGCTGGAACGTACAAACAGAAGAATCTTTTACAATTTCTGGTTCAAAATTTTCTTTAATTATCATAAATGATTTAGTTATTTTTAATAATTCTATTGGAGATATAACTGCAGTAGACATTGAGAGTGGATTAATTAGTTGGCAGTTGCCTACACAAAGTAGCAGTATTGTAAATAAAACATATAAATTTAAAATCTCAAAGTTAGTCTCAGATGGAAAATCAATTTTTTTTTCAAACAACAAAAATGAATTTTATTCTATAGATTTAAATACAGGAATAATAAACTGGATGAATAAAATTAATTCCAATTTAAGACCTATTGTAAATGGAAAATTAATTTTTACAGTTTCTAATAATGGATATTTATTTGTAATTCAAAAAAATAAAGGAAATATTATTAGAATTACCGATCTTTATAAAGATTATAAAAAAAAAAAAAGAGAGAATATTATTCCTATAGGTTTTGTTATTGGAAAAAATAATTTATATCTGACAAACAATAATGGAAGAATGATAGTAATTGATTTAAAGTTTGGTAATATTATTCAAGAAATTAAGATTTCAGGTAAATTAGTTTCAGAACCACTAATTTTTAATGAGAGATTATTCTTAATTAAAAATGGATCTATTATTAAATACAATTAAAGATGGTCCTAAAATTTTTAGAAAAAATTGGAAGGAAAAAAGTTGTTTTAGATAGAGGGCCTTCACATCCTAATTTTTCTGAGGCTAAACCTTGGATGAATAGATATTATGTTCTTTTAAGATATAGACCAAAGTGGTTTCCATTTAATATTCTAATACATGAAATGCTGGCTGATGATCATGGAGAAGGTGTTCATAACCATACTTTTCCTTATATAACCATCATATTGAGAGGTGGATATTGGGAAACATTAAAAAATGGTAAATTTTGGAGACCTCCAGGATATATAGGATTTAGATCTGCAAATAACCTGCACAGAGTCGACCTCAAACCTGGAACAAAGCCTTTAACATTGTTTATATCTGGACCTTTTGGGCTAAGAAAAGGACCTAGATCAGAATATGGAATCGATTTTAAAACAAAAAAATGAATTTAAATAAAAAATTTTTAAATTTTTGTCAAAAAAATAATTTTGAAATTAACAATAATCAATTAAAATTAATAGATGAACTTAATTTGTTCTATAATGTTAATTTTAAAAAATCTTTCTTAACAAAATTTTTTTCCAGAAATAAATCAAAACCTGGCTTTTATTTACATGGAGATATTGGTGTAGGTAAGACCATGATCTTAAATTTTTTTTATGAAAATTTTAGATATACCAAACAAAGATTACATTTTAATGAATTTATGATCAATTTTCATGATTTTGTGCATAGAAATAAAAAAGATAATCAAAAAAATATTATAGACAAGTTTGTTAGCAAAATTAAAAAAAAATATAAAATGATATATTTTGATGAATTTCAGGTAACCAATATTGTTGATGCAATGATTTTAGGTAATCTTTTTAAAAAAATTTTTGATGAGAATATAAAAGTTATATTTTCATCTAATATTAAAATTAATGATCTTTATAAAGATGGTTTGCAAAGAGATCAGTTTCTTCCATTTATTAAGATAATGAAGGATAAATGTTATCAAGAAAAAATTTATTTAGAAGAAGATTATAGAAAATCTCAAAAAAATAAAAATGAAAGATTTTTATATCCTCTAAATCAATCAACAAATTTTAAAGTAAACAAGTACTTTAGAGAAATAACTAAAAATATTCTAATGAAGGAAAAGATTTTAACTATCAAAGGGAGAAAATTTAATATCAGAAAATATTTTGACGGTATTTCTAGATTTGATTTTAAAAATCTATGTGAAAAAAATATTGGAGCTGAAGATTATATTAAGATTGCTGAGGTTTGTAATTTTATTATTATTGAAAATATACCAAATTTTAATGATAATAATTCCAACCAACAACGAAGATTTATTACATTGATAGATATTTTATATGAAAAAAAAATTCCTATTATGGTAACATCAGAGTCAAGATTAGATTTGCTAAGTTCATCTAAAAATTTACAACAATTTTTTAAAAGAACAATTAGTAGACTTCATGAATTAACTTCAATAAAATTTAATTATCTGTAAGGATCGTACGCCCATTGTAATATAGCTTGTCTTTGTCTTTTTCTACATCCTAGGTCACCTTTTTCACAATTTTTCTCTATTGCTAACACATGTCTTCTAAAATTTTTCCATCTTTTAATTTGTATTTCATCTATATGCGGAATTCTTCTTCCATTAGAAAATCTACAGTACCATTGAAACCATCCCAAAGGATCTTCTCTAAAAATCCAACCCTTTTCTATCCAGTGCTGTCTTGATAAACCTGAGACAACTTTAAATCTGTTTAGATTTACATCGAAAGATTTGCTTAACTTAGCATTTTTAAACCATGATTTTGGGTACTCATCTATTTTTAATCCAAAGTATGAGCCACCAAATACGCCTAATTCTAACATTCTTTTAGGAGTTAGTTCGGGTTTAAAGATTTTATATAATTCAGAATTATTTTTTTTTTTTAAATTAGTTTTCATTAAATATTTTTGTTCTACTGACTTATTAGTTTTTGATACATTGCTTTATCAGTGTCTCCTTCACATCCAAAAACTAGTACATTAGAATTTATATTTAATCCTAATTTATCCTTAATATTTTGATCTTCACAGCTTGTAATTAAACTAATAACTCCTGGTGCTGAATTTTCTCCAGCTATAATTTTTTCATCGCTGAAACTAGAATTTCCGAGTAACTTCATTGTATTTGGAACATCATCATCAGGAAGACTAATACAATATTTTGTAGAGTATTTTAATATTTCCCATGGAACCAATGATACTTCACCGCATGACATTCCACCCATAAGACTCTCTCTTTTAATATCAATCTTTTCTACTTTTCCTGTTTTAATACTTTCCATAACACAAGCAGCACTATCAGGTTCCACCACAATAGTAATTGGAGTGTTATCTAAATATCTAGCTATACCAGCAACCATTGCACCTGCCATTCCTCCAACTCCAGCTTGTAATATAATATGAGTAATTTTTTCATTTTTAATTTGATTAGATATTTCTCTCATCATTACTGAATATCCAGCCATAGTATATTTTGGCACTAACATATAATCTTTCCACGCAACATCCTGAACTATTTGCCAATTATTTTCTGTTGATTGTTTAATACACTCAATTAAAGATTTTTCATAATTTCCCTTTACTATTATTACGTCAGCCCCTAGGTCAGACATAGCTTTCCCTCTTTCTTTACTAACAAATTCACTAATAAAAATTTTACATTTTAAACCTAATCTTCTTGCACCCCAAGCAACCGACCTTCCATGGTTACCTGCAGTAGCAGTTGAAACAACCATGTCTTTGTTTCCTTTTGTAATTTTTTCTACAGCGTATGCACCACCTAATGCTTTAAATGATTTAAGATTAAATCTCTTATTTTCATCTTTGTAATAAATCTTATTTAGATTTAATTCTTTAGATAATTTGTTTAATTCTAATAAAGGAGTAGGGGTATACCCCTTCCATTTTGAAATAGTTGAGTATGCATCATCGATTTCATCTTTGGATAAAGAACTTAATATTTTATTTTTATCAAAAGAAAAATTTTTATTTTCAATAAATTCAGAATATTTCCATTGATGACCATTTGATAAAATTGTCATGAATTAACAATCTAAAGTATTATCTTTTTCCCATTTTGTGACTGGCTTTTTTTTATTAAATGATGATTTATTTTTAAAATCTTTAATTTCAGAGTTTTTTAATTTTATATAACTGTTAATAACATCTTTTCCAAAAGCTTCAGATAAAGATTTACTTTTTTGAAGCATTTTAATTGCTTGTGAAATATCGTTAGGTAGTTTTTTTAAATTTGAATATTTTTTATAATCTTTATACATGTTGCAGTGGAGTGGTTTCCCAGGATTTAATTCCTTATTAATTCCCTCAAGACCGGCAGCTATAATTCCTGCTTGAAGTAAATATGGATTTGCAGAACCATCCATTAATCTCAGTTCAAATCTTCCTTGATCAGGAATTCTGATCATGTGAGTTCGGTTATTGCCTGTGTATGAAATGCTACTTGGAGACCAAGTTGCCCCTGATTTTGTAGGAGGAGCATTAATTCTTCTGTAGCTGTTGATTGTTGGATTAAAAAACGCTGATAAAGCTTGAGTATTGTTCATAATTCCACCTAAGAAATTGTAAGCTAATTTACTTAATCCAAGTGAATCTTTTTTATCTAAAAACTTGTTGTTTTTCCCCCTCCAAACAGAAACATGAGCATGACAACCATTTCCAGTTAAGTTGTGAAAGGGTTTTGGCATAAAAGTTGCTCTCAAACCATGTTTTTCAGCAAGACTTTTAACCATGTATTTAAAGAATACGTGTCTATCTGCAGTAACTAATGAGTCTGTATAATCCCAATTCATTTCAAATTGCCCGTTAGCATCCTCATGATCATTTTGATAAGGTTTCCAACCCATAGCAATCATACAATCACAAATTTCTTTAATAAGCTCATATCTTCTCATTAAAGCTGATTGATCATAACAAGGTTTGGATTGTATGTCTTTTTTATCAGCTATTGAAGAACCATCCTCTGAGATTAAAAAGTACTCACACTCAACACCTGACTTAACTTGTAATTTCTTTTGAGACATTTTTCTTATTTGCTCTTTTAACATTACTCTTGGTGAAGCCTTAACAGGTTTTCCATCCATATATAAATCTGAAGCTAGCCAACCAATTTCCTTATTCCAAGGAAGTTGGATTAAACTATTAGGATCTGGTACTCCAAACATATCACTATCAGCTGGTGTCATATCTAACCATGTAGCAAACCCTGCAAAACCAGCTCCATTTTTTTGCATTTCAGAAATAGCTTGAGTAGGGACTAGTTTAGATCTTAATACTCCAAATAGATCTACAAAACTAATTAGAAAATATTTTATTTTTTTTGATTTTGCGATTTGAGATAAATTTTTTGGCATAATTAATCTTACGAATATAAAAGATTAGTATCAATCATTTTTTTTATTTACACCTGGTATCCAGCTACTACCTGCTAAGGGTACTCTAGCCATAGCAGCAGCTTCTACAGTTAAAGCGCATAAATCTTCAGGTTCTAGATTATGTAAGCTATTTTTTCCACATGCTCTAGCTAGTGTTTGAGCTTCAAGAGTCATTACTTTTAAATAATTTGTCAGTTTCTTTCCAGCTTTAATAGGGTTTAATCTTTTCATTAACTTAGGATTTTGAGTTGAAATTCCAGCAGGATCATTTCCTTCATGCCAATCATCATAAGCTCCAGCGGTTGTACCAAGTTTATTATAATCCTTTTCCCATTTTGGATCGTTATCACCAATAGCTACCATAGCTGCACTTCCAATAGAAACAGCATCAGCACCAAGTGCTAAAGCTTTAGCGACATCTGCACCATTTCTGATACCACCTGATATTACCAATTGCACTTCACGATGAGCATTTAAATCTTGTAAAGCATCTACAGCAGGCCGAATACACGCTAGAGTAGGTTGACCAACATTTTCAATAAAAACTTCTTGTGTTGCAGCAGTACCTCCCTGCATACCATCAAGAACAACAACATCAGCACCAGCTTTTACAGCTAAAGCTGTATCATAATAAGGTCTAGCACCTGCAATTTTAATAAATATTGGGACTTTCCATTTTGTTATTTCACGTAATTCTAAAATTTTTATTTTTAAATCATCTGGACCAGTCCAATCTGGATGTCTACATGCAGATCTCTGATCTACACCTTTTGGTAGTGTTCTCATCTTGGCAACTCTGTCATTTATCTTCTGACCCAATAACATTCCACCACCACCAGGTTTTGCACCTTGACCTATGACCACTTCAATAGCATCGGCTTTTCTTAAATCGTTTGGATTCATACCATATCTTGATGGTAATAATTGATAAACAAGATGTTTGGATTGACCTCTTTCCTCTGGTGTCATTCCACCATCACCTGTTGTAGTAGATGTACCTGCTGCACTAGCTCCTCTACCTAAAGCTTCTTTAGCTGCACCAGATAATGCCCCAAAACTCATTCCAGCAATAGTAATTGGTATATCTAATTCTAAGGGTTTTTTTGCATATTTTGTTCCAAGAGTAACATTAGTTGTACATTTTTCTCGATAACCTTCCAAAGGATATCTTGACATTGATGCCCCCAAAAATAATAAATCGTCAAAATGTGGAAGTTTTCTTTTTGAACCTCCACCTCTAATATCATAGATCCCTGTTTCAGCCGCTCTTCTGATTTCAGAATTAGTATATTCATCAAAAGTCCAAGATTGGCGAGGATGAGTTTTATTTTTTTTTTTCATATTTAGTAACTCGATACGTTATCAATTTTAAAATTATATAATTTTCTTGCTGAACCATACCTTTTAAAGCTTTCAGCTTTAAAATTTTTTATATTTGCATCTTTTAGAAATTTAGTTAATTTTTTAATATGTTTTTTTTCCATTTTTTTTTCTACACAATCAGCTCCAAGAGATTTAACGTTTCCTCTAATATATATATTTGTTTCGTATAAACTATCACCTAATGCTTCTCCAGCATTACCACAAACGACTAGATTTCCAGATTGAGACATAAAACCAGACATATGCCCTACGGAACCTTTTACAATAATATCAATTCCTTTCATAGAGATTCCACATCTAGAGCTTGCATCACCATCAATTATTAAAAGTCCACCATGCGCTGTTGCTCCTGCAGATTGTGAGGCATTTCCTTTTACATGAACTTTACCAGACATCATATTTTCTGCAACTCCTGTCCCTGCATTACCTTCAATAGTGATTGTGGCTTTTTGATTCATTCCACCGCAGTAATACCCAACATGTCCT
>CACGET010000040.1 GCA_902572155.1 uncultured Pelagibacteraceae bacterium
CCTGTAATTGAAACATTTATTTGAGCTTTGGAAATTTTTGCTAAATTTTTAACCATGGTCTCACAGCATTGATGGCTAACAGCACCATATTTTTGAATAATATTCTTATTTACCTTTAAAACATTTATTTTTGCTTGATTTGAATATGTAACAAGACCCAAACCAAATACTTTTGATGCCCCACTAATAGAGGCAAGTGCTGAAGCTACCATTCCACCAGTACAAGACTCGGCAAAGGCAATTTTTAGTTTTTTCTTTGTTAATATTTTTACTAGGTTTTTCATATTAAAATGTAGCTTTTTAAAACCATGAAACAAATTAAAGATAAGACAACATAAAATCCAGCACAAACATCATCCATAATAACCCCTAAACTATTTTTATGTTTTTTATCAAAATAACTTACTGGAAACGGTTTCATAATGTCAAAATATCTAAATAAAATAAAACAAACTCCATAAAATATTAATGCTTCATCAGGTTGTTTATTCGTTCCATGTGAAATTTCGTATAGGTATATTGGAATAGATTGTCCAATAAACTCATCAATAACTATTTCTCCAGGATCCTTGTTTTCACTATTTTTTGTGTGATTTGCAACTGCAATAAAAGAATATGCAAAGATTATTAATAGTCCTAAAAGGATAAAGTTTGAGTTTATTTGAAGGATATGAAAACAAACATATAAAATTATAACTGTAGCTAATGATCCAAATGTTCCTGGAATAAATTTTGCTTTACCAAGACCAAACATTGTTACAAATAGAAAATTAAATTTATTAATCATATTTATTAATAGAAGTGATTACTTCACAGGCTATAGCCTCTTCTTTTCCAATTAATCCTAATTTTTCAACAGTTTTACCTTTTAAATTTATTAAATCTTTATCAATACCTAGTAGATTAGATAAAGATTTTATAATCTTATTTCTATATATTGAGATTTTAGGTTTTTCACATATCAAATTTATATCAAGATTATTGATGTAAAAATTATTTTTATTTAAAATTTCTAGTATTGGTTTCAACATATTTGTTGATCTAATATTTTTAAATTTATTTTTGGTATCTGGAAAAAAAGTACCAATATCTTTTTTTCTTATAGCTCCCAATAATGCATCAATGATTGCATGTAGTATTACATCACCATCTGAATGACCTTTTAAACCAGAGTGAAATGGTACTTTAACTCCCCCTAAAAAAAGCTTTTTGCCTCTAATTAATCTGTGTATGTCAAAACCAACTCCGTAGTATATTTTTGTTTCTTTGATATCTTCTTTATACGTGATTTTTTTATTAAAGTTTTCTCCTTTAATAAATTTAATTTTTAAATCATTTTTTATAAATAAAGTTGCTTCATCTTGAATTTTATTCTTTTCTTTAATTGATAAATTATATAATTCTTTAAACTTAAAGGCCTGAGGTGTTTGCGTAAGTAATAATTTATCCCTATCTAAATTAAATAATTGATCTTTTATTTTAAATTTAATTGAATCTTTTGATTTTATAAATGGGACAATTGCTTTATTATTTTTAAGTAAATTAATTAAACTTTTTAATAAATTTACTGAAAAATTTGGTCTTGCGGCATCGTGTATTAGTACATTGTTTGGTTTAAATTTTTTTATATATTTAAGTGCTATTAAAGATGAGTCAGACCTTTCATTACCACCTTTAATAATTAAAACATTTTTTGGAAGATTATCTTTAATTAATTTTTTATTATTAATTACCAATATTATCTTTTTAAATAATTTTGATCTTAGTGCTTTATTAATGGAATGTTCAAATAAAGGTTTATTTTTATATATATTAAATTGTTTGGGTTTTTTTGAATTAAATCTTTTGCTTTGTCCTGATGCAAGTATTATAAAATAATTATTCATTAATTTAGATGTACTTAATTAAAAATGGCTGATTTTATTAAAAAAAACATATACTTAATTTTCCTATTTATTATAACATTATCAGTAGGTTTTTTAACTTTTTTAACTTTTATTGACAAAGGTTTAATTGAGTTATCAGACAAAAATCTACAACTTTTACTCATTGTTAATATAGTTTTATTATTTCTTTTATTTATTTTCATATTTGTAGAAACTAATAAGGCAATTAAAAATGATATCGACAAAGACGGTCTTAAATCCAACAAAAAATATATAACATATTTTGCTCTATTTACTTTAATCCCATCATTACTGATTTCTATATTTTCACTTTTTTTATTTTCTTTTGCTCTTGAGAAATATTTTGACAAAAAAGTTACAACTGTGGTGAATAATTCTTATGAGCTTGCTAAAAACTACGTAGAAGAAGTTAGAAATAAGATTCAATCTGACATAATTTTAATTGCCTTTGATTTAAACAAAAGTAAAAAATTCTTAAATGAAAATTTAAATGAATACAAAAGATTCTTAAATACTCAAAAGATTATAAGAGAGGTTGATGAAATTCATATAATTGATAATAAAAAAAAATTATTATTTACTACGTTAAATGAAAATCAAATATATATCCCTCCAGTTGATAAAGCTTTAAACTTGGTTCTTGATGATGATCGACCTTTAAAAATTATTAATGCTCAAGATAATAGGTCTGCAGCCATAATGAGACTTCAAAATTTTGATAACAGATTTATTTATGTTGTTAAATATTTAGATAAAGCAATTTCAAATTATTTGGCTGAGTCTCAAGAAGCTATAAATTTTTATTATCGTGTTGAAGAAAAAAGCACTGGTATTAAGATTTCATTTGCAATTATTTATATAATTATTGTTTCTTTACTTTTATTTATATCTATATCAATTGCAATTCGTTTTTCATCAAGATTTTTTAGATCGATTAATAATCTTATCTTTGCATCAACAGCTATTGGAGATGGTAATCTTAATGCTAAAGTGCCTGAAGTTAAAACTGATAAAGATTTAGAAATTTTAAACAAAAATTTTAATTTAATGATTGATCGATTAAAAACACAACAAGAAAAACTTATTATTAATGAAAGACATGAAGCATGGGGAAATCTTGCAAGAAAATTAGCTCATGAAATTAAGAATCCTTTAACACCTATACAATTAACAATAGATAGAATTAAAAATAAATACTCTGATCAGATTAATGATAAAAATCAAGATAGCTTCAATGATAATTTAAAGATCATAAATAATCAGATCAAACAAATTGAGAAATTAGTTAACGAATTTTCTGATTTTGCAAGAATGCCAAAACCTATTTTAATTAATAATGATTTAGTTTTGATTATTAAAGATAATATTAATTTATTAAATCAGATTGATACTTCAATTGAATTTGATTTTATTAAAAATAAAGATAAAATTTTACTTAACAGTGATAAAGAACAAATCAGCAGAGTATTTTTAAACTTAATTAAAAATTCTATTGAAAGTATTAAAGAAAAGGATCAAAATACTGCCATTATAGACAAAAAAATATCTATTGAATTAACAGAAGATGATAAGCATATTAGGTCTATTATAAAAGATACAGGAATAGGATTTAAAAATTTAAAGAATGATATCAAGGATATACTGAATCCATATTTTACAACAAAAAAAGATGGCACAGGATTAGGTCTATCAATAGTAAACAAAATTATTAATGATCATAATGGAACAATTAAATTTAGCTCAATTAATAATGGAGCCAAAATTGAAATTATTTTTTTAAAATAATCATGATACCAGAAATATTAATTGTAGATGATAATGCTGATATTAGGAATATCATAAATGAGTTGATATTAGATGCGGGGTACAAAACAAGAGTAGCAGCTAATTACAATCAAGCACTTACTGAAATTGATAAAAAACTTCCAGATGTAGCAATTTTAGATGTTAAACTTGATAAGGGTGATAATGATGGAATTGAATTATTATCTCATATTAAATCTAAAAATAAAGATATACCAGTAATTATTATTTCTGGACATGCAAATATAGAAATGGCAGTCAAGTCATTAAAACATGGTGCGTTTGAATTTATTGAAAAACCTTTTGATCAAGAAAGATTAATTAATTTTGTTAGTAGAGCTGTTGAAAATTATAATCTTAAAAAACAAAATAAAGAATATGAAAGTAAATTATTTTCTTCATATGATTTAATAGGATCAAGTAAAAATATTACTAATATAATTGATCAAATTAAAAAAATCTCAATAACAGAAAGTAGGGTTTTTATTAACGGTCCATCTGGATCAGGTAAAGAACTTATAGCAAGAAAAATCCATAAAAATTCAATAAGAGATAAAAAACCTTTTGTTATATTAAATGGGGCGTTACTTGACTCAAACAAATACGAACTTGAATTATTTGGTGAAGAAAAACAAAATGGCTCTATTTCATATGGTGCATTAGAAAAAGCAAATAAAGGTACTTTATTAATTGATCAAATCTCTGAAATTCCTTTAGATATACAATCAAAGATATTGAGGGTTTTAATTGATCAAAAATTTAAAAGGATTAATGGCAATAGCGACATAATTGTTGATGTAAGACTTATATGCTCATCAAGTAAAGACCTTAAAAAAGAAATCGAAATAGGAAATTTTAGAGAAGATCTTTACCACAGAATAAATGTTTTTGAAATTAATATAGAACCATTGAGTCAAAGAATTTCTGATATTCCTCTTCTTATCAAATATTTTTCAAAAAAAATATCTGAGAATTATAATATGAAAGAACTAGATATAGATGAAAACAACGATTACATACTTAATCATAACTGGAAAGGTAATGTTAGGGAGCTAAGAAATTTAATTGAAAGAATTGCTATTCTTCAACCAGAAAATAAAGAAAAAATTTCTAACATTATAAAAGAATCATTAAAAGATAATAATTTTGATGATCAAATTGCTGAAAATAGCCTTTCTGTGCCATTAAAAGAGGCTAGAGAAAAATTTGAAAAAGAGTATTTAACTATTCAATTAAAAAAATTTAATGGAAATATATCAAAAACAGCTAATTTTGTTGGTATGGAAAGAAGTGCTCTACATCGAAAACTAAAGGTATTAGGTATTAGAGAATTTAATTAAAAATGAATATAATTATCTGTGGTGCTGGTAGAGTTGGTTTTACGATAGCAAAACAATTAAGTGAACAAGGCCATTCTATAACTGTTATTGATCAATCTAGTGAAGATATTCAAAAAATTGATGAAGCATTAGATGTAAAAGCGATCGTTGGAAAAGCAACATATCCGTCAATATTGGAAAAGGCAGATGCTTCTGAAGCAGATATGATTATAGCTGTAACTAGAAATGATGAAATTAATATGGTTATTTGTCAGATTGCTTTTTCTATTTTCAATATACCAAAAAAGATTGCAAGGATAAGATCTCAAGATTATCTAAACCCAAAATTTACTCGAGTTTACAATAAAGAGAATTTACCAATTGATGTAATTATTTCTCCAGAACTAGAAATTGCAAAATCAATTCAAAGAAAATTAGAAGCCCCAGGTGCTCTTGATAGTGTACCATTTGCTGATAACAAAATTAGACTATTAGAAATCTTAATTAATGAAGATTGTAAATTAATTAACATAAAACTCAACGACTTAACAAAAAAATACCCAAATTTGGATGCAAATATCATTGGAATAATAAGAGATGATAAGTTTTTAATTCCAAAAAAAAATGATGATATAAAATATAACGATAAAATATATGTAATAATAAATTCATCTCAAATGGCTGAAACTCTAAAAGTTTTTGGACACACAGAAAAAATTTCAAAAAAAATTCTCATTATTGGCGGAGGAAATATTGGGTTTAATTTAGCAAAAAATTTAGAGGAGTCATTAGACTCATCTCGTGTTAAGATTATTGAAAAAGATAAGGATAGATCTGAATATTTAGCTAGTGAATTAAATAATACAATTGTTTTAAATGGTAATGGTTTAGACGAGGAAGTTTTAGTTGAAGCAAATTTGGAAGAAGCCGAGACAGTGCTTGCTTTAACAAATGATGATGAAGATAATTTGATGGTAAGTGTTTTAGTAGAAAAATTTGCCAAAGATGAAAAAGATATTGATGATAAAAGAACTATGGCTCTAATTAACAAACCAAATTACTCTTTACTTCAAAAATCACTAAAAATAGACGATATTATAGATCCTAGAATGAATACAGTTTCAAGTATTTTAAAACATATTCATAAAGGTACCATTGAAACTGCCTATACAATCATGAATGGAGAATACGAAGTCATTGAAGCTGAAATTATAGAAACCTCTGAATTAATAAATAAGGAATTAAAAAATTCAAACTTACCAGTAGAAATAAGGATTGGTGCGATTTTAAGAGATCAAAAAGTTATTATACCTCGATCAGATTTTGTATTTGAAAAAGATGATACAGTAGTTTTTTTAGCAAAAAAAGACTCCATTTCTGTTGTTGAAAATATATTCAGAATAAGCTCTATCTAATTTAATGTCACTTTTTAGAGTAAAATATTTAAGTTTTTTTTTTGGATTAATATCTATTTTATCTTTTTTTAATATTATTTATTCACACTATTTTAATTTATAT
>CACGET010000041.1 GCA_902572155.1 uncultured Pelagibacteraceae bacterium
GATCTATAAGATTTTCAATTTTTTTTAACGTCTTTTCACCAATATCTAATATCATTTCATTAGATAAAACTTCATTGAGTTTTTTATTATAAGGTTTTCCATTCTTATTTTTTGCAACCACAATATCTTCAGGATAAAATATTTTACATCCTTTTTTTTTTGAAAGTATAAAAATTTCTTTGATAATTGTGTCTGTGTTTTTTTCAATTAAAGATCTTCCTATTTTGTAGCCCATGTATTTAATTATGTTATTAGCCATTCCTCCAACAATCACAATATTATCAAATTTAGAAATTAAATTTTTAATAACATTAATTTTAGTCGAAATTTTTGATCCTCCAATAATACACGTTATAGGTTTTTTAATTTCAGAGGTTATTTTTTTTAGTGCAGTCATCTCAAGCTCTAGCTGTAATCCAGAATATGAAGGTAAAAATTCAGTAATTTTAGAAACAGATGCATGAGCTCTATGAGAGCATGAAAATGCATCATTCACATAAATATCACCTAAATTAGCTAACCTTTGAGCAAACTTCAGATCATTTTTTTCTTCTTCTTCATAAAACCTTATATTTTCCAACATAACAATGTTTTCATCCTTGTTTTTAAACAAGTTTATATTGTTAATTTGATTAATATTTTTTTCAATAAGGTTTACTTTTTGATTAATTTTTTTTTTTAAATATTTACATATTGGTTTTAAAGAAAGACTACTGACAATTTTGCCATTTGGTCTTCCAACGTGCGATAAGATTATTATTTTAGATTTTTTTTTTATTAAAAATTTTAAAGTTGGAATAATCTTATCTATTCTAGTTGAGTCAATAATTTCTCCTGAATTTAATGGAACATTTAAATCTAATCTTAATAATATTTTTTTATCAATGAGATTATTTTCAGTTTGTATATTTCTCATTAAGAGATCTTATGAACATGTTCTGCTATATCACACATTCGATTTGAAAAACCCCATTCATTATCATACCAAGCTGAAATTTTTCCCATATTTTTTCCAACGACACTAGTAAGTGAAGAGTCTATGATTGCAGATGCTGAATTATGATTGTAATCAATTGATACTAATTTTTCTGAGTTTATATCTAATATTTTTTTCGACTGATTCTTAGAGGCTAATTTGAATACTTCGTTAATTTTTTCTATATTGATATCTTTTTTAGTGCAGAATACGAACTCAATGAGTGACACATTAGGAGTAGGCACTCTCATAGCAACACCCTCTAATTTTCCTTTTAAAGAAGGAATAATTTCACCAATAGTTTTAGAAGCTCCTGTAGATGTAGGAACTATTGATTGACTGGCAGATCTAGCTCTTCTAGGGTCTTTATGAGAATTGTCTAAAATTCTTTGATCACTTGTAAACGCATGGATAGTAGTCATAAAACCTTTTTCAATTTTAAAATTTTCGTTTAGTATATTTGCAACAGGAGCTAAACAGTTAGTAGTGCATGAAGCTGCTGAAATTATTTGATCATTTTTGGTTAAAACATTTTCGTTTACCCCAAATACAATAGTTTTGTCTGAGTTTTTACATGGCGCAGAAACAATTACTTTTTTTGCACCATTGCTAATATGTGCCATTAGTTTTTCTTTTGAATTAAATTTTCCAGTGCATTCAAAAACATAATCAACATCAAATTTTTTCCATTTTATATCTTCGATTTTAGATTGTTGTGAAAAGGTAATTTTGTTTTTATTAATAATTAAATGATTTTCATTAAAATCTAAATCTGCATCAAATTTCCCATGAATAGAGTCATATTTTATTAATTTACAGCTTACTTCAGGGTTAGATCTATTGTTGATATGCATTATTTTTATATTCTTATTTTGACTTTCAATAATGGATCTAATCACCATTCTACCAATTCTCCCCATTCCATTAATTCCTACTTTTATTGCCATATTACTTTCTCAATAATTTTTTAGATTTATTTGAAATGTTAGTAGCTGTTAATCCAAAGAATTTATAAATATCTTTATACGGTGCGCTTTTACCAAAATGATCAATTCCAAAAGTTAGACCATCATTACCAACATATTTTTTCCAACAATTAGTTGACGCAGCTTCAATAGATATTTTGATTTTAGACTCTCCAAGAATTTTTTTCTTGTACGACTCTGATTGTTGATCAAAAAGGTCTAGGCACGGCATTGATATGACTTTTGAGTATACTTTATCTTTGGCCAATTTATGGCTAGTCTCAATTGCTAAATTAACTTCAGAACCAGTTGCAAGTATAGTTAAATTTATTTTTTTATTAGTTCTTAAAACTTCGTAAGCTCCAAATGAGCATTTATTGGTATTTGATAATTTTTTTCTAATTGGTTCCAGGTTTTGTCTGGTTAAAGATAAAATACTGGGTGTTTTGGTATTTTTTAATGCTTGTTCCCAGCACTCAATAGTTTCCATTCTATCCGCCGGTCTAAAAACGTTTAAATTTGGAATCGACCTTAAACCTGACAATTGCTCAATTGGTTGATGAGTGGGACCATCTTCACCCAAACCAATCGAGTCATGTGTCATTACATAAATGACCCTTTTTTGCATTAATGCAGACAGTCTTATCGAAGGTTTACAATAATCAGAAAATATTAAAAAAGTTCCACCATAAGGAATAAAATTGCTATGAAGAGCAAGTCCATTCATTATTCCGCTCATAGCATGTTCTCTTACACCATAGTGAATATAGTCACTATCAAAATCACCAGGTTTAGTTATCTTTTGATATTTTGTTTTAGTGTTATTAGAGCCAGCTAAATCTGCAGAACCCCCAATTAAAGTTTTACTTTCTTTGGTTAGAGCATTAAGAGTTAATTCTGAAGATTTTCTTGAAGCTAAGCTTTTCATTTCTTTTATAGCAATTTCTTTTTCTTTTTTAAGGATTTTGATAAAGTTATTTTTTAATTTGTTATTTATTTCACCCTTTTCTTTTTTGTAGGTTTTGTTCCATTTGTTTTCGAGGGCTTCACCTTTTTTACCGATCTTTTTCCATTGATTTAAAATTTTTTTTGGAATTTGAAAAGGTTTATTGCTCCAATTTAGAGCTTGTCTTACAAGTTTAATTTCATCTAAACCTAAAGGGCTGCCATGAGACGATGATTTTCCAGATTTGTTAGGTGAGCCAAAGCCAATTTTAGTTTTACATGAAATGACTGTTGGTTTTTTTGCATTTTGAACTATTTTTAGAGCTTTAAAGATTTCTTTTTCGTTATGACCATTAATAAGAATGTACTCCCATCCATAACTCTCAAATCTTTTTTTAAAGTTGTCTGATACTGCCAAACTAGTTGGTCCGTCTATTGATATGGAGTTGTTATCAAAAAGCATTACTAAATTTTTAAGTCTTAAATGACCAGCTAAACTCATTGCTTCATGACTTATACCCTCCATTAGACAACCGTCACCAGCCAAAACATAAGTTTTATGATTTATAATTTCTTTTCCAATTTTTTTTTTTAAAATTTCTTCAGCAATTGCTAAGCCAACTGCATTTGCTATCCCTTGGCCAAGCGGTCCTGTTGTAGTTTCTATACCACTTTTGGGATGATATTCTGGATGACCTGCACATATCGAGTCTAGCTGTCTAAATTTCTTAATGCTATTAAGTGAAATACTTTTATATCCAGTTAGGTACAATAGAGAGTAAAGCAACATAGATCCATGACCTGCTGATAAAACAAACCTGTCTCTATTAAGCCAATCTGGATTTTTAGGATTAAATTTTAGAAAATCCTTAAAAAGAACTGTTGCCACATCAGCCATGCCCATTGGCATACCCGGATGACCAGAATTTGCCTTTTGTACAGCATCAATTGATAAAAATCTGATGCAATTAGCTAAATCATTGTGTAGTTTGTTCAAAATTATCCTGACTAGACTAAGAAGAATCTATTTAATAATATAAACATATATATATGAATTCTATAAACGAAAAAGAAAAAAAATTAAATAATGCTTTGACCGAGTTAAAAAGTTTAGATCTTGGTAATCCTAATTTAAAAAACAATATTGAAAATTTGAATAATCAAAAAAATCAATTAGAAATTGAAAAGTCAGAACTAGAAAACAAATACAAAGTGTTAATAGAAGAGCATGCCAATTTGACTAAAAAACTTGAGGAAATTCAAAATAAAGAAAAAATAGACCAAAGAAAGCAAATAGAATTTTCTGAGAAAATAGATGAATTAAATCAAGAAACGGATACTTTACTTGAGGAAATTGATAAATGGCAAATGTAAGCATTAAATTTAATAATAAAGAGTTTTTATTATCATGTGAAGATGGTCAAGAAGAGCAACTTGAAGAATTATTGATTCAGATAAATCAAAAATTTAATCATTTAAAAAATGATTTAGGTAATTTAGGAGAAAATAAGCTGCTCTTAATCACTGCTGTTAAAATAATGGATGAATATTATGAGACAAAAAAAAAAGTGGATCAAAAAAAAGATGAACTTAGAGATTTATCAAATAAATTCAAAGAATTAAAATCACTTATCTACGCTTATAAGGATACCAAAGAAGATGAAATTAATAAGCTTAATCTTGACCATCAAAATTTTAAGAAAGAAATTGAAAATAATCAAAAAAAATATGAAAAGTTGATAGAGGATGCTACAAATGAAATATCTAATTTTGTTGAAAAATCAAAACTAGAAAATAGATCTCAATAAATTTTGTGAATAAATCAAAAATAAGAAGTAACATTTTAAGATTAAGAGAAAAAAATTATAAAAGAAACTTTAAATTAGATCTTAAAAAAATTGTATCATTTTTGAAGAATAATAATTATCAATTTAAAAACTTTGGTGGATACTACCCTTCAAATTATGAAATTGATGATCTAGAAATTTTATATCTATTAGAAAAAAAAAAATGCAATATTTCGTTACCTATTATAAAAAAAGATAATCAAATGGATTTTTTTCAATGGTCAAAAAATGAACCATTAAAAATAAATAAATATGGAATACCAGAACCTATATCAAAAAAAATTTCTTATCCTGATATTTTATTTGTGCCTCTGGTTGGGTTTGATAATAAATTAAATAGACTAGGATATGGAGGGGGATTTTATGATCGTTATATTGAAAAAATTGAAAAAAATAAAGAAATTATTAAAATTGGGTTAGCATTTTCATATCAAAAATTAAAAAAAATTCCGGTCAATTTACACGACAAAAGATTAAATTTTATAATTACTGAAAAGGAAATTTTAAAATGAAGATATTATTTTTAGGGGATGTAGTTGGCCCTTCAGGGTGCTCAAAATTGATGAATAGTTTATTGGAAGAGATTAAAAAAAATAAAATAGACTTTGTAATAGCAAATGGAGAAAACGCTGCATCACAAGGAGTTGGTTTAACAAAAGAAATTTGTAAAGATTTTTTTAATTGTGGAGTAAATGTAATTACCACTGGAAATCATGTTTGGGATCAAAAAGAAATAATGGATTTTATTGAAAAAGAAGAGAGATTACTTCGACCAAAAAATCTTTTCGAGCCATCTCCTGGAAAAGGTTTTAATATTTATAAAGGAAAAGATGGTACCAAAATAGGGGTATTGAATTTAATGGGAAATGTTTTTATGAAAAAATCTGAGGACGTTTTTAAAGTTTCAGAGAAATTTTTGAAAGAATATAAATTAAAAGAAAATTATGATTTACTAATTGTTGATTTTCATGGTGAAATCACAAGTGAAAAAAATGCAATTGGTCACTTTTTTGATGGTAAAGCGTCTTTGGTAGTGGGAACTCACACACATATTCCAACTAATGATACTAGAATTTTAAAAGGTGGTACTGGTTATCAAACAGATGCAGGAATGTGTGGAGATTATGACTCAGTTATTGGAATGAATAAAGAAAACTCAATCAATAGATTTTTAAAAAAAAAAACAACAAAACATTATCCAGCAATTGGTGAGGCCACCTTATGTGGTGTAATTGTTGAATGTAATATTAAAACTGGATTAGCAACAAACATTAAAAGTTATGTTTATGGCAATCAACTATTAAATAGATAAGTAAATTATGGCTGGTCATTCTCATTGGGCGGGTATTAAACACAAAAAAGGAAAAGTTGACAAACAGCGTTCCAAAATTTTTTCAAAATTATCCAAAGAAATTACAGTAGCCGCAAAACTTGGTGATAAAGATCCTTCAATGAATCCAAGATTAAGATCTGCAATTCAAGCTGCAAGATCATCGAATATGCCAAAAGAAAATATTGAG
>CACGET010000042.1 GCA_902572155.1 uncultured Pelagibacteraceae bacterium
CAAACTCAAGATCAAGAAAAAGCAAATCGTGTTGCTAGAAAATTGAGATCTGGAATGGTTGATATAAATGGCGCAGGATTAGCACCAGATGCACCTTTTGGTGGTTACAAACATTCAGGAATTGGTCGTGAAGCAGGTAGACTAGGTTTGGAAGAATTTCTTGAAGTTAAAGCTGTGAGTGGTTGGAACGATTAGTTAGGAATAGAATTATTTTTAATACCATCTAGAAGGTTAATACATTTTTTGAGTTCATCTAAAACTATAAACTCATCAATTTTATGAGCTTGCTCAATTGATCCTGGACCACAAACAACGGTGCTAATTCCAATTTCTTGATACAATCCTGCTTCCGTTCCAAACGAAACAACTTGTCTAGAATTATCACCAGTTAAGCTTGAGATAAATTCACAAGCATCTGATTTATCTTTTCTATCAAATCCAATTATTTCACCTATGATATTTTTTTCGATTGAAGCATTTGGAAATATTTTTTTCATATCTGGAAGCAAAACTTCATTTGCATATTTATCTATTTCCTGATTCAGGAATATACCATCCTCTTTTACAACAGGTCTTGTTTCCCAATTAACATGACATTTGTCAGCTATTACGTTGTGAGCTATACCACCAAATACTCCACCAATTGATAGTGTGGAGTGTGGTGGATCAAAAATAGAGTCTTTAGGCTCTCTTTCTTTAAGTTTTTCTCTTAATTCAATTAATTTATTTACATATCTTGATGCATACTCAACAGCACTTACACCTTTATGAGGTGCAGAACTATGTCCAGCTAAACCTTTAAAATAAGTTGTGTATTCGTAACAACCTTTATGCGCATCAATAATTTTCATATTAGTCGGTTCCCCAACTATACAAATACCGTCTTTAATATTTCTTCTTTTTAATTCCTCAATTAATATAGGAGCTCCTATACACGCTGTTTCTTCATCAAATGTAAAAGAAAAATGAATATCCCTATCTAAATTAGATTTAGAGTAGATAGGCGCATAAGCCAAAGTACATGCAATAAAACCTTTCATATCGCATGAACCTCTACCATATAATTTATCTTCTCTAATTGTTGCGGTAAAAGGATCTGAGCTCCAACCTTTAGAAACTGGAACAACATCAGTATGGCCCGATAAAATTATTGGTTTTTTATTATTTGAATTTTTAGCTTTAAGAGTCGCAAATAAATTTACTCTTTTTTTTTCATCATCGTAAGTTCTAAAAGAAGTAGCACCTAATTTTTTTAAGATATTATCACAGTAATCAATTAATGCAGTATTATCCTCTCCAGATATAGTTTTAAAACCTATTAAGTCTGTTAAAATTTTAACAGAATTATTAAATAAAATATCTGAATTATTTTCTGTACTCATATTTTTCATCTATTATATATTAATTATATGAAAGAACAAATTACCTTTGATGATTTTGATAAAGTAGATATTCGTGTTGGAACCGTAATCTCTGTAAAAAAAAATGAAAAAGCTAGAAAACCATCATTAGTAGTAGAAGTTGACTTTGGAGAAGAGATTGGAATAAAGCAATCATCTGCTCAAATTACTCATTACTACAATGAGGAAAATCTAAAAGGAAAACAAGTAATTGGAGTATGTAATTTTGCAGAAAAGAATATTGCAGGAGTAGTGTCACAAGTTTTAATTTTAGGATCAATTGATCAAGAGGGAAAAGTAATTTTAGTTCATCCATCTCAAAAATCAGAGAATGGTTTGCCGATTGCTTAATAATGCACCCAGAAATTTTATCAATTACATTGTTTGGAATAGTTGCTGCGTATACGCCAGGACCAAATAATTTTGTAGCATTTTATTCTGGATTTAATTTTGGAATTAAAAGAACTATACCCCACATAATTGGAGTCACTTTAGGATTCCCCTTTCTTTTATTATGTTTAGCTTTAGGGTTGATAAATGTATTTAAACTTTATCCAATAATTCAAGAAATATTAAAGTATCTGGGAACATTGTTTTTAATTTATTTAGCTTATAAGATTTCATTTTCAGGATCTGTAAACCAAGAAAATAAAAACAATAGTCCAGTTAGATTTATAGAGACTTTTATTTTTCAATTCTTAAATCCAAAGGGAGTAATCGCATCAATAATTGTTGTATCTACATATATTAATCCAGGAGAAAATTTTGTGAATTATACGACTCAAATTATTATTCTTGCCTTACTAGTTTCCGTGACAAGTATTACTCTTTGGACCTTTATGGGTAAATTTCTCAGGAAATTCGCGACAAATCAGAAATTTATTAATTATTTTAATTATGCTATGTCACTGCTTCTTTTATTAAGCATAATAACATTTTATTTATAATATGAAACCAGGTACAAAAAATTCTTATAAATCTTTAGCTTATATTTCTATTGGCAATAAAGATTACAAATTTTTTTCTCTAAAAAACGCTGAACAAAATGGTCTTACTGGTATATCGAAATTACCAAAATCTTTAAAAGTTTTACTAGAAAATCTACTAAGATATGAGGATGATTTATCAGTAAATAAAAACCAAATTGAGTCAATCAAAGAGTGGATAAAATTAAAAAAATCAAATACTGAAATAGCTTATCGTCCTGCAAGAGTTTTATTGCAAGATTATACTGGAATACCAGCAGTTGCAGATCTTGCGGCAATGAGAGAAGCTGTAAAAGATAAAAATAAAGACCCTAATACTATTAACCCATTGTCAGCTGTTGATCTTGTAATCGATCACTCTGTTCAAGTAGATCAATCTGCTAAATCAGATTCTTTTGAAAAAAATGTAGATATTGAATTTGAGAGAAATGGTGAAAGGTATTCATTTTTAAAATGGGGCCAACAAGCATTTAATAATTTTAGAATAGTTCCACCTGGAACAGGAATTTGTCACCAAGTAAACTTAGAATATCTTTCAAAGGTAGTGTGGTCTGAAGAATTTGAAGGAGATAAATATTTATTTCCAGATACTCTAGTTGGCACCGATAGTCATACAACAATGGTTAATGGATTATCTGTATTAGGTTGGGGTGTTGGAGGTATTGAGGCTGAAGCAGGAATGTTGGGTCAACCTATATCAATGTTAATCCCTGAAGTAATTGGTTTTGAAGTTAAAAATAAAATGCCAGAAGGGACAACAGCGACTGATTTAGTTTTAACAGTCGTTAAAATGTTAAGAGATAAAGGCGTCGTAGGCAAGTTTGTTGAATTTTATGGAGATGGACTAAAAAATTTAACACTAGCCGATAGAGCAACTATTGCAAATATGGCCCCTGAGTATGGTGCTACTTGTGGTTTTTTTCCAATTGACAATGAAACATTAAAATATTTAAAATTCTCAGGAAGAGACCAGCATACTGTAGATGTTGTTGAGAAATATGCTAAAGAGCAAGGTTTATGGGCAAGTGATGAAATTGAATTCACAGATACTATTTCATTAGATATGTCTACAGTAGTTCCTACAATTTCAGGGCCTAAAAGACCACAGGATAAAGTCTTGTTAACTGAGGCTTCAACTTCATTTAAAAAAGTATTTGAAGAGGCAACCAATAAAAAAGATCATTCTATTTCAAAAGTTTTAAATACAGATTATGAAATTAAAGACGGATCAATTTTAATAGCTGCTATTACTTCTTGCACTAACACTTCTAACCCAAATGTATTAATCGGTGCTGGATTACTTGCTAAAAAAGCTGTTGAATTAGGATTAGATGTTAAACCTTGGGTAAAAACTTCTTTGGCACCTGGTTCTCAAGTTGTTACCGATTATCTGGCAAAAGCAGGATTAAATACTTATCTTGATAAACTTGGTTTTAATTTAGTAGGTTATGGTTGTACAACATGCATTGGTAATTCAGGCCCTCTGCCTGATAATATAGTTGATGCTATTCAAAAAGAAAATATTTATGCTGTATCAGTTTTATCAGGTAATAGAAATTTTGAAGGTAGAATTTCACCTCATATTAAAGCAAATTATTTAGCATCTCCACCTTTAGTAGTTGCATATGCTTTGGTAGGTCACATGGAGTTTGATTTATATAAAGATGCATTAGGTAAAGATAAAGAAGGAAATAATGTTTATTTAAAAGATATATGGCCATCTAACCAAGAGATAGAAGACACTTTAAAACAATCTTTAAATGCTGAAATGTTTATTCAAAGATACGCAAATGTATCTGAAGGACCTAGTCAGTGGCAAAAAATTAAAACAGATGAAACAAGTATTTATAATTGGGATGAGGAATCCACCTATGTAAAAAAACCACCTTTTTTCGATGGTATTTCTGACGAGCCTGAAGGATTTAAAGAAATTAAAGATGCAAGACCTTTGTTGATTTTGGGAGATATGGTTACAACCGATCATATTTCGCCAGCTGGAAATATTCAAAAAGATAGTCCAACTGGTGAATATTTTATGGAACATCAAATTCTTCCAAAAGATTATAACTCTTATGGATCAAGAAGAGGAAATCATGAAGTAATGATGAGAGGAACGTTTGCAAATATTAGAATTAGAAATGAAATGGCACCAGATACAGAGGGTGGATTTACTAAGATATATCCAGAAGGAAAAATACTTCCTGTATATGATGCAGTAGTCGAATACAAAAACAGAGGAACTGATTTAGTTGTTATAGGTGGTAAAGAATATGGAACCGGATCTTCAAGAGACTGGGCAGCCAAAGGAACAAAACTACTAGGTATAAAAGCTGTTATAGCTGAAAGTTTTGAACGTATTCATAGGTCTAATTTGATAGGAATGGGTATTTTGCCACTACAATTTACAGATAATGTTAATAGAAAAAATTTAAATTTAATTGGATCAGAATTAATTAGTGTTCTAAATATTGAAAATGGAATTAACCCCTCTGATGAGGTGAATTTAGAGATTAAATATCCATCAGGTGACATCAAGAAAGTGAAAACTTTATGCAGAATTGATACTAAAAACGAAGTAGAGTATTATAAAAATGGTGGAATTTTGCAGTACGTATTACGAAAAATGATTTAATTATGGACGAAGACATATCAATAATCAATACAAATACTAGAAATGAAAGAATTAAAAATTTTTTTATAACAAATAAAAATAAACTAATTTTCATTTTACTATTTATTATCTTAGGTTTGTTTGGTTTTTTTGGCTATGAAGAATTTCAAAAAAGAAAACTAATATCAATATCAAACGAATATAATTCAATAATCTTAGAATATGATGAAAATAATAAGGAGATTTCAATTAGTAAATTAGTAAGTTTAGTAAATAAGGGTGACCCAACTTACTCTCCTTTATCTTTATACTTTATTATTGATAATAAGCTTATTCAGAGTAAGGAAGAAATTAATAATCTTTTTAATATTTTAATTAAAAAAACGCCACTTGAAAAAGAAATTAAGAATTTAGTTATATTGAAAAAAGCGTTCTTAAATGCGGACCATTATGAAGAGGTAGAAATGTTAAATTTATTAAACCCAGTAATTAATTCTGATAGTGTTTGGAAATCTCATGCATTAAACTTAATGGCAGAATTCTTTTACTTTAAGAACCAAAATCAAAAAGCCAAAGAATTTTTTAACCAAATTATTAGTTTGGAAGAATCTAATCCAGACATTAAAAAACAGGCTCAAAAAAGATTACTTAGAGATTTGAGTGAATAAAATACCTATTATTATAGTAATTTTTTTTTTTTTTAATAATTGCTCTTTTAATGAAAATTCAAAAATCTGGAAAGATAAAGATGAAAATAAAAATTTTGTAAATCAAGAAAATGTAACAAAACTATTTGTAGAAGAGGAGGTAATTTCAACAGAATTTAATCCTGAGCTAGCAATCAATCAGATAAAAACAAATATAAATAATAAAATTACAAATAACAGAAATGATTATGGATCTCAAAATTACAAGGGGTTACTAAAGAAAGTTGGAAGTTACTCATTTGGAAAATTAGAAAATATAAATCAATTAAACTATGCACCAGCTCACCTATCTAATGGATTAATTTTTT
>CACGET010000043.1 GCA_902572155.1 uncultured Pelagibacteraceae bacterium
AAATCTTTTTTTTATTTAAGATTTTTCGTTTTATTTTTAGTTGTGGAGCACATTATTGTTTCTTTTGATGAAAAAAAAATAAAAAAAGGGTTAAATTTATTATCAATTTTTTTCTTAATTTTTTTATTTGATCTTTTTTACCAATATTTCACCGGCAAAAATATATTAGGCTTTGGTGCTAGTTATTGTGATCCAGCAGGTAACAACTGCCAAAGATTTTCTGGAGTGTTTAATGATGAACTGATTGCGGGGGGTTTTATATCTACAGTTGTAATTTCACTACTTTTTATAAAATTAAAATTTTACGATGGTTTCCTATATCATCTAATTCCAATCATATTACTTTTTTCTGTTTATATAACTGGAGAAAGATCCTCATTTATTTTTTTATTTATATTTATTTTATTTTTTTATTTATTAATTTTTAAAACTAAAAAACAGATCTTTTTGATATTTTCTGTGGCTAGTTTTTTGATTTTTATACTTTTATATTTTTTTAATAACGACTATGTAAAAAAAAGATATGCTGAGGAGATATCCACCTATTTTTTTTCTCAGACAGAACAAAATTATTCATTTAAAAACTTTTTAGATACTTCGTGGGGCAAACATTATCATACATCATATTTGATGTTTAAAAAAAAACCTTTATTGGGAAATGGATTTAAATCTTTTAGAAATAAATGTAAAGATTATGATTATTTAGATAAAGAAGAGATAAAAGTATATGGTGACGTAAGGTGGAATCGTTGTTCAACACATTCACATAATTTCCATTTTGAATTGTTGGCTGAAAAAGGATTAATAGTTTACTTTTTATTTTTATTATTTTTCATATTAAAAACTATAGAATTTTGGAACAAAGATTTTATTTTTAAAAATAGAATGAGTATTTTAGTTTTTTTATATGTCTTTTTACTTGTGTTTTTGCCTAGACCAACTGGATCAATTTTAAGTACAACATATGCATCATTTTTTTGGTTCTCTTTATCGGTTTGCTTATCTCTACTAAGCAGAAAAAAAACTTAAAATTTTGATTACTAAATTTTTTGCGATATTGTTTTAAATTAGTAGTATAATGAAAAAGTTTAATTAAAATTATTAAAATAATGGGACTTATTACATCTTTATTTTCTCAAAAACTTAAAACTTACTTTAAAAAATTTAGAAAATTTAATGCTTTATACAAATTAGATGAGCAGATGTTAGAATATATAAATTTTGAAAACGGATTTTTTATAGAATGTGGTGCAAATGATGGTGTAGATCAATCTAATACATGGTATTATGAAAAATATTTGAATTGGAATGGAATTTTAATAGAACCTTTAAAAATTCAATTCAATGAACTTAAAAAAAATAGAAGTAAAAAAAATTTTTTTTTTAATATTGCTCTTGTTGGTTCAAAAAATATTCATTCAGTAATTTTAAAAGAAAATAATCTTGTTTCAAGAATTGTAGACCAAAAAGAGGCTGGTTCAACTACAATTTCTGTAGATTGTTCAACTTTAACAAACGTATTAGATGAAATTTCAGCGCCAAGTCTTATTGATTTCTTCTCCCTAGATGTCGAGGGTCATGAATATGAAATTATTAATGGTATAGATTTTAAAAGATATAATTTTAAATACTTTTTAATTGAAACATCTAATGAATTAGTCAATCAAATTTTAATAGAAAAAAACTACGAATTAATTAAAAAATTAAGCAAACATGATCTTCTGTTTAAATATAAAACCTAAATTTAAATATTTGTAAAAAAAAAGGGCAGTAAAGACTGCCCCTTTTTGAATTTTTGTTTGAGTAGAAATGATTACATGCCCATACCACCCATACCACCCATACCACCCATACCACCAGGCATTCCAGCAGGCATACCACCAGCAGCATCCTTTTCTTCAGGCTTATCAGCAACCATCGCTTCTGTAGTTACCAGCAATCCAGAAATAGAAGCAGCATCTTGTAGAGCAGTTCTTACTACTTTTACAGGATCTATGATACCTTTAGCAAACATATCGCAGTACTCTTCATTTTGAGCGTCATATCCGTGTGTTTTTTTCTTCTGTTCCAGTAATTTACCAACTACAACTGATCCATCAACTCCTGCATTCTTAGTGATTTGTCTTATTGGAGATTCCAATGCTTTTCTAACAAGCTCCACACCCGCTTTTTGATCTTCACCTTTAGCTTTTACTTTATCAAGATCTTGAGCAGCATAAAGAAGTGCGCATCCACCACCAGTTACAATACCCTCTTCAACGGCAGCTCTAGTAGCATTTAAAGCATCTTCAACTCTGTCTTTTCTTTCTTTAACCTCAACTTCAGTTGCACCACCAACCTTGATAACTGCAACACCACCAGCTAATTTAGCTAATCTTTCTTGAAGTTTTTCTCTGTCATAGTCAGAAGTTGTTTCATCAACTTGTTGTTTTATTGATGCACATCTAGCTTCTATGTCTGATTTTTTACCACTGCCACTTACAATGGTACTGTTATCCTTATCAACTTTGATTTTTTTACAAGAACCAAGATCTTCGAGTTTAACATTTTCAAGTTTAATTCCTAAGTCCTGAGAAATTACTTGGCCACCTGTAAGAATTGCAATATCTTCAAGCATAGCTTTTCTTCTGTCACCAAATCCTGGAGCTTTAACAGCAACAACTTTTAAACCACCTCTTAATTTATTTACAACTAAAGTAGCTAACGCTTCTCCTTCTACATCCTCAGAGATTATCATTAAAGGTCTACCTGATTGTACAACCGCTTCTAACAATGGAACCATTGGTTGCAAGTTCGTTAATTTACTTTCATGTAATAAAATATAAGGGTTATCTAACTCTGTAGTCATTTTATCACTATTTGTAATAAAGTATGGAGATAAATATCCTCTGTCAAACTGCATACCTTCAACAACATCTAATTCAGTATCAATTCCTTTTGCTTCTTCAACTGTGATAACACCTTCATTACCAACTTTTTGCATTGCTTTTGCAATCATTGTTCCTATTTCTTTATCACCATTTGCTGAAATTGTTCCAACTTGAGCTATTTCATCACTATCTTTCACTTTTTTAGCTGAAGAAATTAAGTTTTCTTTAACATTTTCCACAGCAGCATCAATTCCTCTTTTAACATCCATCGGATTCATGCCTGCAGTTACGTATTTAATACCCTCTTTAACAATAGCTTGAGCTAAAATAGTTGCTGTAGTTGTACCATCACCAGCTTCTTCATTTGTTTTGCTAGCAACTTCCTTCACCATTTGAGCACCCATGTTTTCAAACTTGTCCTCCAAATCAATTTCTTTAGCAACTGATACGCCATCTTTAGTTATTCTTGGTGCACCATATGATTTATCCATAACTACATTTCTGCCTTTTGGACCTAAAGTAACTTTAACGGTATCAGCTAAAATATTGACACCTCTCATCATTGCCGCTCTAGCCTCAGCGTCAAATTTAATTATTTTTGCCATTGTAATTTCTCCTTTAATTTAAATTATTTTCCTGAAATACCCATAATGTCAGATTCTTTCATTATACTGTATTCCTTTCCATCGATTTTGACTTCAGTTCCTGACCATTTGCCAAATAAAACTTTGTCACCAACTTTTACGTCCATTGGAATTAGTTTTCCATCTTCTGTTTTTGCACCACCACCAACAGCTACTACTTTACCTTCTTGAGGTTTTTCTTGAGCTGTATCTGGTATGATTATTCCACCAGCTGTTTTTTCACTGCTGTCTAAAACTTCGATTAATACTCTGTCGTGTAACGGTTTGAACTTCATAAAATCTCCTTTATAAATATGGTCTTCATATAGATATTGACCTGACTATTTCAAGATAAGATAAGCAATAAGTTATTAATAATCATGGGAAATTAGCAATTTTATGGGTTATACCTCTAAATATGACAAAAAATTTAGATAATGAGGGCCTAAGGTCAATTGCTGATAATTACGATCTATTTTATATAGACTTGTGGGGGGTAATTCATAATGGAATTAATCTTCATCAAAATGCAATATTAGTAGTCCAAGAAATATTAAAATTAAAAAAAAATACTGTTCTTTTGACAAACGCCCCAAGACCAAACAAAGTAGTTAAAAATTTCTTAGAAAAGATGGGCATGGAAAAAAAAATTAGAGATCATGTTTATACCTCTGGAGAAGCAGCTCTTAATTATCTTAAAAAAAATTACCCTATAGAAAAATTTTATCATATTGGCCCACCTAGAGACTTTGACTTATTTATTGATTTTAAAAAAAATCAGTCAAAAGAAATAAGCAAATGTCAATATTTGTTATGCACTGGTTTATTTGAAGATCATGATGAAGACTTAAATTATTATAAGAAATTGTTAGAAAAATATCTTGAAAAAAAAATGATATGCACTAATCCAGATTTGATCGTTGATCGTGGTCGCAAAAGGGAATTATGTGCTGGATCAGTTGCAATAGTTTTTGAAAAAATGGGAGGAGAAGTTATTTATTTTGGAAAACCATATCCTGAAGTTTATAATTTATCTATTGATAATAAAGATAAAAAGATATTATCAATTGGAGATAATTTAAACACAGATATTAAGGGAGCCAATCTTTTAAATTACGATTCATTATTAATTTCTAATGGAATTCATAAGAATGAGATCAAAAATAAAGGAGTAGAGAAAGTATCTAGGGAATATGAGTCAATTGTAAATTTTATTCAAACAGAACTAAAATGGTAAAATTATATAAAAATTTTAATATTAAAAAAATCCATAAAGGATCAATAATATTAATTGGTAATTTTGATGGAGTACATTTAGGTCATCAAAAATTATTTAAGTTAGCCAATATATACAAAAAAAAA
>CACGET010000044.1 GCA_902572155.1 uncultured Pelagibacteraceae bacterium
AAGCTTCGTAAACCATCATAAAAATTGCTATGCCCATCAAAATATAAACTGGCAATACATCAAAAAAACCAATCATAGAAGATCTTGTTAAAGTAGTTGCAAGACCAATTAAAAAAGCTGCTGCAAGCAGGGATCCTAAAAATGTTGTAAATTTTTGCATATTATTTATTACATTCCTTTTCCAGCCAATTGGCAATACCTAAAAATCTATGATCGTCATATCGTGCTCCAATTAATTGCACACCTAAAGGCAAATTACTTTCACCCTGAAGCAAAGGCAAAGAGATACAAGGTGTTCCTAAATAAGACCAAACCTTATTAAACTCAGCTGTTCCAGTACTTTTTAAACCCTTAGGGGCAACACCTGGACTAGAAGGTGTCAATACACCATGGTAATCTTCAAAAACTTCCTCATAAGACTGGTAACTTCTCTTCATAAAATCTACTGCTTCTGCATAATCTTTAGCTGAATGCTTATTTCCTTTTTTAATAGCATCTTGCATATATTTGGATAACTTTTTTTTAAATTTTTTATAATAAATACCAAAATTATTTGCTAAATCGGTTTCATGAATTATTTGATGATATTTATGAATATCTTTAAAATAAGATGGGGTATCGAAAACTTCTATATTCGTTTTAAAAGATTTTATAAAATATTCAAATGCCTCCCTTGATTTTTTTTCAATCAATTTCCAAGAGTCTGTTTTGTAAAAAATAAATTTTGGTTCAAACAATGGTCCTTTTTTTGTCTCAGACAACATTTCATCTGTAGAATAGTGAACTGTAGCAAGATCATGATTGTCCTTTTTAATTAAAACTTTTGCCAGTAACGCAACGTCTTCCACTGATCTACCAAAAACACCTATGTGATCCAACTTTTCAGATGTTTTTAAAACACCATTTCTTGAAATTAATCCATAAGTTGGCTTATAACCTACAACGCCACAATAAGATGCTGGTCTAATCACTGAGCCTCCTGTTTGTGAACCAATTGATAATGGTGCCATATAAGATGCTACAGCAGCAGCTGATCCACTTGAAGATCCTCCTGGTGTTCTTGAATGGTCATGTGGGTTGGTCGTTTTAGAAGGACCAAGATAAGCAAGTTCTGAAGTTGCTGTTTTTCCCATGATGATTGCACCTGCTGAAAGAAGCAAATCAACTATTTCAGCATTTTGAGAATAAGATTTACCTTTCCTAATTGTTGTTCCACACTCTGTGGGCATTTCTAGTGTTCCTATAATATCCTTTAAGGCTATTGGTATTCCATGCAAAGGACCTGTTGGTTTTCCAGATCGCCTATAATCATCAGCTTCAGCAGCTTTTTCCATCAAAAGTTTCTTATTAAGGTGTACCCAAGCTTTTACATCTTTTTCATATTTATTTATTCTTTCAATATATTTTTTACAAATTTCAACTGAAGTTAACTGAGAGTCTTTTATTTTAGCTGAAAGTTCTTCAACTTTTAATGAAAAAATATCTGTCATTTTTTTATTGTGCAAACAGAGTTTCTGGCAACCATAGTGCTATTGCTGGAAACATATACATTAAAAACATTGCAAAAATCACAATTCCTAAAAATGGCATAATTCCTCTAAATATTTCCATTAGTTCAACATTTGTTTTTTGAACCCCTTTTAAATAATAAGCTGACATTGCCATTGGGGGTGTTAAAAAAGATGTCTGTAAATTTAAAGCAATTAACATTGCAAAGAAATATGGATTAACATCAAAAATTTCTAATAAGGGTAAAAAAATTGGAACAAAAATAATTAAAATTTCTGTCCATTCCAGTGGCCAACCCAATAAAAAAATTATGATTTGTGTAATAACTAAAAACTGCCATGTCGTAATATTTATCGATGTAAAAAAATGCTCAAAAACTTCATGTCCACCTAAATAAGAAAATACTGATGAAAATGTCCAGGAACCAATGAATAACCACATAATCATTGCAGTAGTTTTTGCAGTTAAAAAAACTGACTCTTTAAAATTTTGCCACTTAAGAGTTTTATAAAACCATGAAAGAATTAGCGCTCCAAAAGCTCCTGCCGCAGCTGCCTCTGCTGGTGTTGCTATTCCAGCTAAAATCGTTCCAAGAACCAGCATTATCAATCCAAACAAAGGTACAAATGAAACCAGTACCTCTTTTAAAATTTCTGCTCTAGGAGGTATATCTTCTGCAGGTGGTCTGGGTGCTATAGCTGGGTTCAACCAAGCTCTAGTTACAGCGTAAGCAATATATAAACCCGCCAATAAAAGACCTGGAAATATAGCAGCAGCAAAAAGCCTTAAAGGTGATAACTGAGCAATAACAGAATAAACAATTAACATAATGCTTGGAGGAATTAAAATACCCAAACATCCCCCAGAACAAATAATTCCAGATGCAAATTTTTTATCATAACCCGCTTTAACCATTGCTGGCCAAGCAAGTAATCCCATCAAAGTTACGACAGCACCAATAATTCCAGTTGCTGTAGAAAATAAAGTACATGTAATTAATGCTGCTACAGCCATTGATGCGGGTAATCTATGAGCTGCCAATCTTATTGCAAAAAATAATTTTGCAACTATCCCTGCCCTTTCTACAAGATAACCCATAAATAAAAATAAAGGTACTGCTGTTAAAACATTGTTGTCCATTACTGTATAAGTATTTTGAACAAATAGTTGAAATATCCTATTATCAAATATGTGTTCCATCATTGTAGGATCGTAATAAGCGTAATAACCGAATGCTATTCCCATCGCCATCAAAGTGAAAGCTATTGGAAAACCTAAAAGGACAGCAAATAAAAATATTCCCATCATTAAAATTGCAACTTCAGGATTTGAAAGACTAAATAACATTGTTTTCATCTTCCTGTTGAGATGTTCTCATTAACATTTGCTCTGTTTCTTCTGCAACAACCATTCTCGAAGGCCATTGGCCAGTTCTAATACAAATTATAGATCTAAATACTTCACTAATTCCTTGAATAATTAGAAGAACACCTGCGGCGGGTATCATAGATTTGACCATATAAATTTGTATCTGTGCAGGACTACTCCAACTAGTTTCTTTTATTTTCCATGCTAGTGCTGCATATTCAAATCCATAAAATGCTAATGCTACCACACCTGGAAAGAAAAAAATAAAGTATAAAACTAGATCTATCCAAGCTTGTGTTCTTTGTTTAAATAATCTGTAAATAACATCTCCTCTAACATGAGCTTCTGTTGCCAAACAGTATGCGCCTGACATCATAAGTATTGCACCATACATTTGCATACTAAAATCAAAATTCCATAGAGTTGGCTTATTAAATGCGTAAGCCATAACAACCTCATAAACTGTTCCTCCCATTAAAATAACTATACACCAAGAAAATGCTTTACCCATAGATGTGCTCAAAGTATCTGCAAATTTAATGAAAGAATTCATTGTTTTTAAATATATTATATTTAGTTGAAAAAAAAGGGGGTTTTAACACCCCCTTTCTTAAAATTATAAAAAAGTTAATTAGATTTTAACTTTTGCAATTGGACCAAACTCATTTTCATAAGCTAATTTGTAGTTCGGTTGATTCATCAACAGATACTTCATTGTTCTCTTAGCGTATGCTTTTTGTGAGTCCACTACTTTCTTAAAGAAAGCATCTTTACCTGAGAACTCAGCAACAATCTTGTCCCATCCTTTTAATTGTTCTGCTAGGATAGCATCAGATGTTTGGTAAACATTTACCTTGTGTTCGTTCATCAACTTAGCTAAGTCAGCAGAATATCTAACTAGAGCTTTGAAGTAGTTATCTGAGTTTGCAGCATAAGCAGCATTCTTCAAGATAGCTTGATGTTTAGGTGCAAGGCTGTTTAGTCTCTTAGTATTCATAGGAATTTCAAACATTTCCTGAGATTGGTGGAAACTTCCTAAGTGATAATGTTTAGAGACGTCTTGCATTCCGAACTGTGAGTCTGATGTTGGGTTGTTAAACTCTGCAGCATCAATCAAACCAGTTTTCATAGCTGGCTGGATCTCACCACCTGGTAATTGTCTTACGACCATTCCCATAGCAGTTAAAACGTTAGTCGCAAGACCAACTGTTCTATACTTCATACCTTTAACATCAGATACTTTTGTTACGTTCTTTTTGAACCAACCAAATGGTTGTGCTGGCATCGGCATATGGAAGAAACCAGTGTAATTAAAACCTACACTTTTTACTGCTTCTTCATACAATGCTCTTCCTCCACCATACTCCATCCATCCCATAACTTCTTGAGATGACATTCCGTATGAAGGACCAGTTCCAAAAAGTGAAGCTGCAGCATTTTTTCCGTACCAGTATGCAGTCACCCAGTGACCCATATCTACTACTCCTGAACTTACTGCTTGTCCAATTTCTGAAGTTTTTACAACGGCGCCAACAGGCTGAAGATCAATTTTTAATTCTCCTCCAGACATGTCGCTAACCATTTTTGCGTAATCTCCTGCCATTTCAAAAAAGATATTAGCTCCTGAAGGCCAAGCTGCTTGCATCTTTAATGTTAATGGAGCACCAAAAGCTACATTAGGCATAGCCACAGCTGTTGCTGCTGCTGCACCTGTTGCTGCTGCTGCTTTGAAGAACTTACGTCTTGAAGGCGTTTTTGCACCTTTCAATGATTTTTTACTTTTAATCATTTTGTTCTCTCCTCTTAAGTTAATTAACTTTTATAATTAAATTATAATAAGAGATTAGAGTCTACCCCCAAAGTGGACACATATTTAATAAAATACAATCTTAGGTGGTATTAATTGACTTTATTCTTACAATTTCCTGTGTTGAAGAATTCTTCGAGATTATCA
>CACGET010000045.1 GCA_902572155.1 uncultured Pelagibacteraceae bacterium
TATTACAACTGTATTATTTCCCGATGTTATTGTCCCTGAGTTTTCAAAAGTAACACCAGTGCATGTTTTACAATATATAGAATTCTGAGTTGACTCAATTGTTCCATGATTAGTAATTGTTAGATCTTTTCCTTTTTCAGTATTTATAGCGTATCTACCTGCACTTTGAATTAATCCTCCTTCATAATTTATAACTTCGCTATTCTCTAAATATAATGCTCTTATTGGATCTTTATCAGATGTTGACTCGATTATTCCACCATCATAATTATAAATTTTTACACCTCTACTTCTTGGTGCTCCAGCTGAACCAGAACCCAACCAAATAGTTTCTTTATCAGAGCTGATAGTCCCATGATTATATAATTTTAGCCCAACCTCAGTAGAGCCTGTAGAAGATAAACTTGATTGGCAATCATTATTATTTCCAGCTTTATCACACCAACCTATATTTCGTCCTTCAATCGCTCTATCATCTTCCGCACTAATTGTAGCTCCTGAATTATTAGTAATGGTAAAGTTTTCAGCGTAATCAATATAGATAGTACTATTGTTATCTGAATTAATTGTTCCATTATTAGTTATTGTAGCATTAAGTGACGATTCTGCATGTATTGCTGTATTTTTATCAGTGCTATTAGTAGTTTCAATTGTTCCATCATTTGTAATCTGAACCCCACTTTCATCTTCAAGATCAACAGCTTCATGGTCATTGTAAGAAATTGAGCCAGAGGATGTAACATTTAATTCATCATCATCAGCACATTCTAATTGACTAGTTGTTGCACTAGATATTGTTGTTGAACAATCCCCTGCATAGGACGCATTAGACCAAAAAAGGATTATCGCAAAAATTGATAAAACTTTGATAATAAAAACATATCTCATTTAGATTTATTCTTTAAATTTATTAAATTTATAACGAAATAAGTCCTTTCTTTAAATATTTTAAATCAAGTTTACAATCCTTATAACCACGTTTTACAACATTTAAGTATCTTTCAGTTGGGAATTTAAATGGTGTTTTTTTAACCATTGTATAAGTCATTACTTTTTTTCCATAATATTCAAAATAAAATTTTTTATATAAAATTGGAAAATCTTCATAGAGGTCAAGTTTCTTTTCATCACTTTTTGATATTTCAAATAAACCACCAGGAACAATTGAATTTTTTTTGGGTTCTATATCAGCTGCTCTATATTTGCTTCTAAAAGTTAATCTAAAATCTTTTAAATTTATTTTCTTTAAAAAAATACTATCTTTACATCTTCTCTTCATTTGAAAATGGTTAAGATTACTTCCGTATGCAAAGTAAAGCATTTAACGCTCTACTACTTCTATTTTCTTTTCATTTACAAATTTTAGAATTTGTATATTACATTCATCAATTTTAGATTGATTTTCAGATCGAAGCACAATTGATACTCCAAGCTTACCTGCGTGAAAAAATGGGTAACTTCCTATTTCTACATCTTTATTATTATCTTGGACTTTGGTTAAAGAATTTGCAATTTCACTTTCAACTGTTTTTAAACTTATTGTTTTACTTAATATGGGCTCTCCACCTACTATTTTATTTGTTATTCCACCTAACATTGATTTCATAATTGAAGGTACTCCAGGAAGACAAAATACATTTTCAACACTAAATCCAGGTGCACCACTTGTTGGATTTAAAATTAATTCTGCATTTTCAGGCATCCATATCATTTTCTGTCTACCTTCATTAAATTCCCCTGGCTTATAATATGACTCTAAAATTTTATAACCCTCTTTATGAATTTCATATTTCAATCCGAATGCTTTAGAAACCGACTCAGCTGTTATATCATCATGAGTGGGACCTATACCACCAGTTGTAAAAACATAATCGTTTTCTTTTCTTAAAACATTTAATGTATCAACAATGGTTTTTTCAATATCAGGAATAACTCTTACTTCTTTTACTTTTACTCCAATTGAGTTTAACCAGGTAGCTAAAGTTGATGTATTAGTGTCTTGTGTTCTTCCGGATAAAATTTCATTACCAATAATTAAAATTGCGGCATTAACTTTTGTATCTTTCATTATTTTAAATGTATAATTTAGAAATGGAATTTACCAAGTCTTTAATTAAAGGCAAATTAATCAAACGATACAAACGTTTTTTTGCTGATGTTCAGCTTTATAATGAAATTGTCACAGCTCATTGTCCAAATACTGGCTCTATGCAGGGATTGTTAGATAATGGAAATGAGGTCTATTTGCTTCCAAACAACGACCCTAAACGAAAACTAAAATATGGTCTTGAAATTATAAAGAGTAGAAATAATTTAGTGGGTATTAATACACACATGGCAAATAAGATAGCCCATCACGCTTTAAAAAATAATTTAATTAAAGAACTAAAGGATAATGAAAGTATCAAACCAGAGGTATTTTTTAATAAAGAGACAAGATTTGACTTCTTGTTAGGAAAAAAAAAAGAAAAAATTTTTGTTGAGGTAAAAAATGTGACCTTATTTAGGGATAAAAAAACTGCTGAATTTCCTGATGCTATTACCTCACGTGGCTCAAAACATTTGCTTACCCTTATTGATGCCATAAAGAAGGGTTATAAAACTTACTTATTATTTTTGGTTCAAATTCAAAATATGGAATATTTTAAAATAGCTAAAGATATAGACACCGAATATTATAATAATTTCTTAATTGCAAAAAAAGCAGGTGTTAATTTTTTAGCTTATAGGTGTAATATAAGTAACAAAAAAATTTATATTGAAAAAAAACTTAAAATTATAAATGACTGATTATAAAGAAAAATTCGAAAAAATGAGAATTGCTGGAAATTTAGCTGCAAGGACACTTGATATGTTAACTGAAAATATTAAGGAAGGTATCTCAACGGATCATATTGATAAACTAGGTTACGAATTTATAAGAGATAATGGTGGTTACTCAGCGCCACTTTACTATAGAGGTTTTACTAAGTCTTTATGCACTTCATTAAATCATGTTATTTGTCATGGTATACCATCTGATAGAATTTTAAGAGATGGTGATGCCGTTAATGTTGACGTTACAGCAATTGTAGATGAGCATTATGGAGATACAAGTAGAATGTTTTCTATAGGTAACACATCTGTGAAATTAAATAATCTTATAAATGCCACTCACGAGTCTATGATGAGAGCGATTAAAATTTTAAAACCTGGAGTTAGACTTGGAGATATAGGTTATGAAATTCAATCATTCGTTGAAGAAAGAGGTTTTTCAGTTGTAAGAGATTTTTGTGGTCATGGAATAAGCACAACATTTCATGAACCACCTAATATTTTACATTATGGTAATAAAAATTCCGGTATGGATTTAAGACCAGGAATGACTTTTACAATTGAACCTATGATAAATGCCGGAAAATATAGTGTAAAGATGTTAAATGATGGGTGGACGGCTGTTACAAAAGACAAATCTTTATCTGCACAATTTGAGCATACACTTGGTATTACCGAAAATGGTTATGAAATCTTTACAGAATCTGCTAAAGGTTATTCAAAGCCTCCATACTTATAATTAATGATAAAAAGATACTCGCGAAAAGAACTTACTGATATTTGGTCAGAAGAAAACAAATACAAAATTTGGCTAGATGTAGAAATAGCTGCAGCACAAGCAATGGAAAAACTTAGACAAATTCCAAAAGGAGTTTCTTCAATTGTTAGAAAAAAAGCTAAAATAAATGTTAAAAGAATTCATCAAATTGAAGGTCAAGTTAAGCATGATGTAATAGCTTTTTTAACTTCTGTTACTGAAAGAGCTGGAATAAAAGCTAGGTATTTGCACCAAGGAATGACATCTTCAGATGTTCTAGATACTAGTTTTAACATTCAGTTGGTTCAATCTGGAAAAATAATCCTTAAAGATTTAGATCAAATTTTAAAAGTATTAAAAAAACAAGCTATAAAATATAAATATACTCCTTGTATGGGAAGAAGCCATGGTATTCACGCAGAACCAATTACTTTTGGATTAAAATTAGCATCTTTTTATGAGGAATTTAAAAGAAACAGAAAAAGATTGGTTAATGCTATTGAAGAGGTTTCCACATGTGCAATTTCAGGAGCTGTTGGTACTTTTGCAAATATAAGTCCAAATGTTGAAAAACATGTAGCAAAAAAACTTGGTTTAAAAGTAGAACCTATTTCAACACAAGTTATTCCAAGAGATCGTCATGCATTTTATTTTTCAGTTCTAGGA
>CACGET010000046.1 GCA_902572155.1 uncultured Pelagibacteraceae bacterium
CACTATGTACCCAATTTAAGCTTTGAATTTTATACTTTAAACTTAATAAATGATTTATTGATGTATCCGTTACCATTCCTTCTTTAGGAGTGTAAGTAAGGACTAAAAAGTCTTTAGATCCATAACGCTCAGTAACTTCTTTAAGATAAGCTAAATCTGGATCTCCCTCAATTAATAGAGTTTCGGATGAAGCATCCAATCTAAAGTCTTTAGAATAATAACCAAAACTGAGAATAGCAACAACAAGCAAAATAAAAACTAATTTTGAATTTTTAAGAATTGAATTTTGATATAATTGAGCAAGCATCAAAGCTCTTTATATTTTAATTTATATAGATTGAGTATCCTTAAATTTAGTAAATTGCTCTTCAAATTCAAGCGTTACTTTACCTACAGGTCCATGTCTCTGTTTTCCAATTATAATTTCAGCCAAATGTGCAACTTCATTCATTTTTGCTTGCCATTCTGCATGTTCCACAGTTGCTTCTCTTGGCTCTTTTCTTTGTAAATAATATCCTTCTCTATAAACAAACATGACGACATCAGCATCTTGTTCAATTGAACCTGACTCTCTTAAATCAGACAGTTGAGGTTTATGATCATCTCTTTGTTCGACCTGTCTTGATAACTGTGATAAAGCCACTACAGGTATTGATAATTCTTTTGCAATAGCCTTAAGACCTTGAGTTATTTGTGAGATTTCTTGAACTCTTCCGTCTTTATTAAATGTGGTTCCTCTCATTAATTGAATGTAATCTACGATAATCATATCTAAACCAAATAATCTTTTAACTCGTCTTGCTCTATTACTCATTGCAGCAATGCTTATCGCAGGAGTTTCATCTATATACAGGGGTAATTCAGAAATATTTTTTGAAGTTTCCAAAAATTTATCAAACTGTTCATCAGATATTTTTCCACGTCTTATATCGTTAGATCTAATTCTTGATTGTTCAGCTAAAATTCTTGTAGATAGTTGCTCTGATGACATTTCAAGTGAAAAAAAAGCTATTGTAGATTTTTTACCACTTTCTTGTAATTTTTTTGCAGCATTAAAAGCAATATTAGTAGCGAGTGATGTCTTACCCATAGATGGTCTACCTGCTATAATGATCAAATCTGATTGATGTAGGCCTCCTAACCGATCATCTAAATCTCTTAAACCTGTTGGAACACCTACTATGCCTTCCTCATTTTTATATGCAGCAGACGCCATTTCAATTGTTTGTCTCATTGCTTCGTCAAATTTTATAAGTGAAGAGTTAAAAGAACCTTTTTCTGCGAGATCAAATAACAATCTTTCTGAATTTTCAATTATAGTTTGTCCACTAGACTCTAGATCATTTAATTTAGCACTATCAATTGTCTGCTCTGATATTTTGATAAGTTCTCGCCTAACAAACATGTCGTAAATAATCTTAGAATACTCTGTAGCTTGCCGCACAGAAGTAGAAAACTTTGTAATTTTAACTAAATATTCAGGAATATCTAAATCATCTTTTTCATCTTCAAAGTAATTTTTTAAAGTAATTGGATTTGCAAGCATTCCTTTATAAATTAAACTTTCTATTGCCTCATAAATTTTTTGATGCATAGGATCATAAAAATTTATACTTGAAATAATTATACTGATTTCATCAAATATTTCATTAGTAACAAGTATGGATCCAATTACTGACTGTTCAGCTTCAATGTTATTTGGAAGTTCCTTAAACTGGTTTCTAACAATACTGAGATTATTTTCCATATAACTAACTTATATGATTATTCTTTAAAAAAAATTACTAATTAGGACTGGGGAAAAATCTGTATAATTATTGTATTGTATCTGCTGATAACACGTTTATCGTTATTTCAGCATCAACTTCAGAGTGTAATGTAACTTTTACTTTAAATTTACCTAGGGATTTAATCTCAGATACAGGTTGTATCATAGACGGTTTTATATCAATATTATTTTCTTCTTTAATAAGTTTTGAGATTTCCGTAGGTTTAACTGATCCATATAATTCATTGTTTTCAGTACTAAGTTTTTTTACAGAGTAATCATTTCCATTAATCTTTTCTGAAATTATAGTTGCTTCTTTTTTCTTTTCATTGTCTTTTTTAGATAAATCAGATTTGATCTTTTCAACTTCTAAAATATTTTCTTTTGATGCATAAAGAGCTTTTTTGTTTGCTATTAAAAAATTTCTAGCGAAGCCTCTTTTAACATCTATTACTTCTCCAATAGAACCTATTTTTTTTACATTTTCTAATAAAATAACTTTCATCTTACAATAATGCTAAGTTTCTTGCTCTTTTAATTGAAAGTGACAACTCTCTTTGTTTTTTTTGGCTAACGTTTGTAATTCTTGAAGGCAAGATTTTACCATTTTCTGACATATATTTTTTTAATAGTCTGATATTTTTGTAATCTACTTCTGGAGCACCTTTAATTGAAAGAGGACAACTTTTTTTAAACTTATATTTATTTGGTTGAAATATACTTAGCTTTGCAAAATTGCTTTGTTTTCCTCTTTTATTTCCACTTTGTCTTTTTGGCATGATTAATTATTATAGCTTTCTTTTTTTTCACCATCATCTTTTTTAATAAAGTAGCTAGTCTCCAGATCAAACTTTTTTACTCTGACGGTTAAATATCTTAATAATTTCTTATCAATCGACTCATTTTTTTCTAATTCATTTATAACGTTACCTTTTGCTTTAATTTTAAAGTGAATATAGCTACCCTTTTTGTTTTTTTTAATTAGATAAGATAAGTTAAGTAATCCCCAGTTTTCAGTTTTAACAATCTCTCCGTTGTTTTTTTCAACAATTTTTGAATATTTTTCTGTCAATTGCTTTATCTCACTTGGAGAAGTATCTTGTCTAGCTACAATTGTATGTTCGTATAAATTCATTTAAGTTCTTTAATAAAATGTGAGGATATACTATTATAAATGTTCAATTACAATAGTTAAAAAGGCAAAAAATTTAGTTTTTTTTATATGTTTTCAGTAATTTTTCCAGGTCAAGGTTCTCAAATGATAGGAATGGGTAAAGAATTTTATGACAAGTATAACATTGTAAAAAAATTATTTAAGGAAGCTGATGATATACTGAGTTTTCCTTTAACAAAATTGATTTTTGAAGGGTCTAAAGAAGAATTAGATTTGACAATTAATACTCAACCAGCAATATTTTTAGTTAGCTACTCTATCTTTAGTGTTATTAAAAATGAATTTAATATTGATTTGAATAAAGCTAAGTATTTTGCTGGACATTCATTAGGAGAATATTCCGCATTATCCTGTGCAGGATACTTGGGCTTTGCTGAAACTATCAAGATCTTAAGAATAAGAGGGAATGCGATGCAAAACTCATTGCCAGATGGAACGGGTGGAATGGTTGCTGTTTTGGGTTCAAGAATAGACATAATTGAAAAACTATTAGATGAACATA
>CACGET010000047.1 GCA_902572155.1 uncultured Pelagibacteraceae bacterium
TCGCCCATATCTAATAAACCACCTTTATCAAGAGCAGTTGTAAAAGATTTACCAAATGCAGACTCCCATACTTCATGAGATATAGTTACATCTCCGATTCTAATTGACTCATAAACTGCTTGTGAGTCAGCATTAACGTATTTTACGTTATTACCCATACTTTCAAATATTCCACCAATAACGTAGGCCATTACAATTTGACTTGACCAGTTATGAGTTGGAATTACTATGGGTTTCTTGCTATCTGCATTAGATATACCAGTAAAACTTACTAGTGAAATCACTAAAGCGGATAGTAATGATATTATTTTTTTCATTTTTTCCCCTCTTTATTAATATATTAATAATAAATTATGTTCTCTTTCTAGTTCTTAGTCAATCACGTTAGTTTATATAAATTATATATAAATAATATTAGTTGTCTGATAAATTCACTTAGTAAATATTGAAAAATAAGCTTTAATTGAATTTAAAATGCAAAATAGTTTAAGTATAAAAAACCCTGGGTTAAGAATTTTACCACCAGGAGTTGAAAGACATATTGTAAATGGTGGTGGCCTTACTGCTTTTCATATTTTTCCTGACGATGAAATAGAGATTATCAACAACGAAGGAAATCAAATTTGTGAGATCTTATGTTTTAACAAAGATGGAAAATCTGATGTTGGTATTTTAAACCTTAAAAGTAATAACGATAAAAATTTTATAAGAGATATCTTACGTAAAAAAGATGAAAACATCCTGGCAACTAATTATCAACTTAAAAAACTAAACTTAAGTATTTCAGAATCAAAATCCTCAATAGTATTTGATATTGATACCCAAATTGGTGAAAAAATTAATTTAAAGTCTAAAGATAAATGTTTTGGAATATTTGCAGCGCCTGGACAAGACATGGATGTTACAAAGCAAAATCCTCCTACAGATTTAATTATTCATATTAAAAGAGCAAATATTATTGATGACAAAGAATTAAATGTTATTCCAAATCCTGTCTTTGAACCTTCGCACGAGGAGAATATAAATAAAGCAAGTAGCATATCTTATGAAGTTAAAGAAGGTGATTACATCCAAGTAATAAGTCCTACTGGAAGACAATGTTCAGACTTTGTAGCATTTGACACAAGGAAATTAGAAAAAGGAATTGAGAAAGGTTTGGATTGGCAAACAACTAGAACTTTCATGGGAAATACATTTCCAGGTCCAGGATTATTTTCTAAATTTTATGATACTGACCATGAACCTTTGGTAGAAGTAATAAGAGATACCGTTGGTAAACATGATACTTTTAATCTTGCCTGTACTTCAAAATACTATGAAGATGCTGGTTATTTTGGCCATGCAAATTGCTCTGATAATCTTACAGAAAGTATGTCAAAGTATGGTCTACAAAAACAAAAAGGGTGGCACGCAATCAATTTATTTTTTAATACCTCTGAAGGTGGATTAAACTCAGTTGTTTCAGATGAATCATATTCGCGTCCTGGTGATTATGTCATGTTTAAAGCCTTAAAAGATTTAACTATTGGAACAACGGCATGTCCTAGTGATATAGATCCTTGTAATTCCTGGAATCCAACTAATATTTTTGTTAGAACATATGATAAGAAAAAAGAATTTACTAAATCATTTGCATTCAGGATGAAAACAGACTCTGAAAAAAAACTTACAAGAAATTCTGGCTTTTATGAGAGAACTTCAAAACTAACAAGAAACTTTATAGATGCTAGAGGTTTTTGGCTTCCAAATGATTACACAAAACATGGGCTTGTTAATGAGTACAACGCTTGTAGAAATGATGCAGTTTTAATTGATTTATCTTCATTAAGAAAATTCGAAATTATTGGTCCTGATGCTGAAGAATTATTAAATTATACACTTACAAGAAACATTAAAAAATTATCGGTAGGTCAAGTTGTATATTCTGCAATGTGCTACGAAAATGGAATGATGTTTGACGATGGTACTCTTTTAAGATTAAGTGAGACTGGTTTTAGATGGATTTGTGGAGATGAATATGGAGGTGAATGGTTAAAAGAAATTGCAAAAAAGAAAAATTTCAATGCAAATATAAAAAATTCAACAGACCAAATAAGTAATGTGTCATTACAAGGTCCAAAAAGTAGAGAAATTTTAAAAAAGATAATTTTTACACCTCCTACTCAACCTTCTATAGATGAACTTGGTTGGTTTAGATTTAGCATTTGCAGAATAGAGGAGTTGCAAGGAATACCATTGATTGTTTCTAGAACTGGTTATACTGGTGAGTTAGGTTATGAAATTTGGTGTCACCCTAAACATGCTCCTGAAGTCTGGGATAAATTAATGGAAGCAGGAAAAGAAGATGGTTTGATTCCTGCAGGATTTGGAGCTTTAGACAAACTTAGAATTGAAGCAGGATTAATTTTATTTGGTAATGAGTTTGATGGTCAACAAGATCCTTTTGAGGCAGGTATTGGTTTTGCTGTTCCGTTGAAAACAAAAGAAGAGGATTTTATTGGTAAGGAAGAATTAATAAAAAGAAAAAATAATCCACAAAAAAAACTTGTTGGTTTAGAGCTTATTGGAAAAGAGATAGCAGGCCATGGAGACTGTGTCCATATAGGTAGATCACAGGTAGGTATTGTTACAAGTGGATGCTTATCTTCAACATTAAATAAAAATATAGCTCTTTGTAGAATTGATTTACAGTATTCTAAAATTGGCACAGAAGTTGAAGTAGGAAAAATAGATGGTCACCAAAAAAGAATTGGTGCAAAAGTAGTAGAGTTTCCATTCTATGATCCAAGTAAATCACGAGTTAAATCATAAAAAATAATGTCAAAAGAAAAGAAAACGCTGTTAGATTTTTGGGAAGATCAAATGAGACAATCTCATACATCAAGTAATTATTTTTTTAGAAAGTCCCCATCACATTATCATATGATGTTATTGGTTATGTCAGCCTACAAAGAAGGAAAAAAAATATCAGTTGAAGAGTTAAAGACAAAACTTTTTAAAACTTCTAGGCC
>CACGET010000048.1 GCA_902572155.1 uncultured Pelagibacteraceae bacterium
TTGATGCCCTAGGATTAGGAGATCTTTGGTGGGTTAAATTTGCTGGTAGTGCAGACGCACTTTGGGCAGAATTAAAAGCAGCTGAAAAAGAAGGAAGAGGAACTATCATATTCAACTGGACACCAAACTTCACGGATGGTGCTGGTTTTACATTTATAGATTTCCCTCCATATACAGCTGGTTGTAGACCAGAGGATGGAGGAGATGGAAAATGTGGCTCTCCAGATGGCTATTTAAAAAAAGCAGCACATGAGGATTTTCCAAAAACTCATCCTGATTCAGCAGCAGCTTTCAAAAAAATGTCATTCTCTACAAGTCAAATTGGTGCAATGGCAGCATTAGTTGACCTAGACAAGATGACTCATGAAGATGCAGCTAAAAAATGGTTAGCTGACAACGAGTCAGTTTGGAAAGCTTTTACCAAATAAGGTAAAGAGAAATCAAATCTTTGAATCTCTCCCAACTATGTTGGGGGAGATTTTTTTTTAAAGAAAATTTAATGATCAAATACTTTTTATCAATATTTATTAGTTTATTATTTTTTAATCAAACATTAGCAAAAGATATAAGTATAAAAGAAAATATTGATCTTCTATTTTTTTGTAATTTAGAAAAAAAAATAATTAAAAATTCGATGTACAATTATCGAACTTTTTTAGCTGAAGAATTATCTTCAGAAAAATTAATAAAACTAAAAATAAAATCAGAACAACCAGATTATCTTTCTATTGAAGGACTATCGAAATTTTTTTCACAACCATCGATAGTATTAAATGTAAAAGTTGTAAGTAAAGATGTGGTCTTATTTAAATCAATTGATCAAAAAAATAATTATTCAGAATCTGGTATAATAACAAAAAAAACTGGTGAATTGATCCATGAAATTACAAAAAACATAAAAAGTAACAACTTAGAAAAATATATTTCTATATATAAATGTACTCAACATTAATAAAAAGTCTGATTTTTTTTTGGTGTTTTTTGTGTAAAATATAATAATGAAAAAATATCTCTTCAGTATAATTCTAAGTTTATTAATTACGTCAGTCGCTTTGGCACGTAGTACGGGATGTAAAGAGGGAAATTGTGAAAATGGTTTTGGTAAATGGGTTTATACAGATAAAACTACATATGAAGGAGAATGGGTAGGAACAAAAAAAAATGGCCAAGGAGTTGAAACTTGGCCTAATGGATACGTCTATAAAGGTGAATTTAAAAATAGTCAGTGGAGTGGAGTGGGGGTTTTAACTTTTCCTGATGGTTCAACTTATGAAGGTGAGTGGAACAAAGGATTTATGAATGGAAAAGGGATTTTTACATCTTCAGATGGAACACAGAAATCAGGTATATGGAAAAATGGAAAGTTGTTAGAGTAAATGCCAAAAGAAAATTATCTAAATAGAATTAAGCAATTACCAGAAGCTATTAAACAGTTTGGAGGTTTAGTGTTAATATTTTTTGTCATATTTTTTTCTTTTTCTGTTTTAAATGTTATGTTTGGTGGAGGTGATGAATTGGTAAGAAAAATGAAATTAGAAGAAGATAGAATCGCTAAAGAAAGAAAATTAAGTGAATTAATATCTAAACTTCCTTCGGGAATATTAGTAACTTTTGATGGAACAGATCATCATAGATTAACAGACGATTTTTATGAACAGGTTTGCAAAGCAACAAAACTAATACCTCAAAGAGCAATTATGGGTGCTAATTTTCTAAATTTTAGAGCACATGAAATTTACACAATTAATGGTAACAAAATTGATGAAACATTTGTTAAGTGGGATGAGGGAGCAAATAAGTGTTTTGCAGGCTTTACAGTAAGTGGAAATAATGTTGGAGTTGATGAGTCTATAACAGTTAGTGGCGAAGCATTAAGTTTTTTAAGTACGGGAATTGACACAAGAGTTTATTACATTAAAAATTTTTAGGAAGGAAAACCGCAATATTATTGATTTAACTTTATCTTAATTTCATATAACTTGATTAAAATTATGTCTGAGCCAGTAATCAAATGTGAAAATGTATATAAAATTTTTGGAGCAAACGCTCAAAAAATGCTTCAAGACTCAAATGGAAATGTTGATGCTAAAACCTTTCAAGAAAATGGATGTATAGTTGGAGTTAACAATGCTTCATTTGAAGTTTCAAAAGGAGAAATGTTGGTAGTTATGGGTTTATCAGGCTCAGGTAAATCAACATTATTAAGATGCATTTCTAGGTTAACTGATGCGACAGGAGGAAAAATTTTTATAGAGGGTCAAGATTTATTACAATTAAATAATAAAGACCTTATTCATTTGAGAAGAAATAAAATGGGTATGGTTTTTCAAAGCTTTGCTTTACTACCTCATAAAACAGTTGTCGAGAATATAGCATTTCCTCTTCAAATTAAGGGTGTAAAAACTGAGGATAGTATTACTAAAGCAATGGATATGGTCAAGTTAGTTGGACTAGATGGAAGAGAAAACTATTTTCCAAGAGAACTTTCTGGAGGACAACAGCAAAGAGTAGGTATTGCAAGATCGTTAGCGGTTGAACCTGATATATGGTTTTTAGATGAACCTTTCTCAGCTTTAGATCCGTTAATTAGAAAAGAAATGCAAGATGAGTTTTTAAGACTTCAAGAAAAGTTACAAAAAACAATTATGTTTATAACACATGATTTTGATGAAGCTTTAAAACTTGCAGACCGTATTGCGATAATGAAAGATGGTATAATTGAGCAGTTAGACACACCTGC
>CACGET010000049.1 GCA_902572155.1 uncultured Pelagibacteraceae bacterium
GTTAATTTCATTTCCTCTGTTTCATCAAAAAAAAAAGGCAAAAAAAAGTTTTCCAATATTGGTGGTTTTGGTTCAATAACAAATATTCCAAGTCAGATAAAACAGCCTAAAATCGTTGCTTGCACTGACGGGGTAGGAACGAAAATCGAAATTGCCAATATATTAAATAAATTCGACACAATAGGAATTGACCTAGTTGCAATGAGTGTAAATGATTTAATTGTCCAGGGTGCTAAACCTTTATTATTCTTAGACTATATATCCATCAACAAAATCGATCTAATAAAACTTAAATCTATTATTAAAGGAATAGTGAATGGATGCAGACAATCTGACTGTGATTTAGTTGGTGGGGAAACAGCAGAAATGCCAGGAACTTATGAAAAAGGTAAATTTGATATTGCAGGTTTCGCTGTTGGTGTGGTGGCAAAAAACAAGATTTTAAGAAAAAATAAAATTAAAACAAATGATCTCATATTATCAATCCCATCTAGTGGGCTACATTCAAATGGTTATTCATTGGTAAGATATTTATTAAATAAAAAAAAAATTAATATCAGATCAGATAAATTTTTAAAAAAAGAACTTTTAAAACCAACAAAAATTTATGTTAAAGAAGTTCTTAAATTGATCAATAAAAATTTGATTAATGGATGCGCCAATATTACAGGGGGAGGTATAGCAGATAATGTAAAAAGGATTATTCCTGAAAATTTAGTTGCTGAAATAAATTTGAACAAAATAAATACTTCACGAATTTTTAAATGGTTAAAAAAAAATGATATATCGGATGATGAAATGCTAAAGACTTTTAATTGTGGTGTTGGGTTTTGTCTAATAATAAATCCTAGAAATTTAAATAAGGTAAAAAGTATTTTTACAAAAAAATTTAAACCTTATGTGATTGGGAAAATTGTTAAAGGAAAAAATAGAGTTAAATTAAATGGTACTATCAACTGGAACTAAAAAGATAAAAACTGCAGTTTTTATCTCTGGAACAGGTAGTAATTTAAAATCTCTTATAAAATTTTCAAAACTCAAAAAATCACCAATTTCAATTGATTTAATAATTTCAAATAATCCAAGATCGAAAGGTTTAAAATTTAGTAAAATTTTTAAAATCAAAAAAAAAATATTTGATTTTGAAAAAAAAAAATTAGCTGAGTCAAAAATTATTTTTGAATTAAAAAAAAAAAAGATAAATTTAATCTGTCTTGCAGGTTTTATGAAGGTTTTATCAAAAAATTTCATAAATAATTTTGATGGAAAAATATTGAATATTCACCCTTCTCTTCTTCCAAAATTTAAAGGTTTAAATACCCATAAAAGAGCAATTATGTCAAAAGACAGATATTCTGGATGTACAGTCCACTTTGTGAATTCCAAAATAGATTCTGGAAGAATTATTATTCAAAAAAAAGTAAAAATTCTTAAAGATGACACTGCTAAAACACTTGCAAAGAAAGTTTTAACTCAAGAACACATATTATATCCTAAAGCTATTTTAAAAATTTTTAGTCTTTAAAGAAAAAATCTATTTCAATTCTAGCGTTTTCAACACTATCTGAACCATGAACAGAATTTTTATCAATAGAAATTCCATATTTTTTTCTTATTGTTCCTTCGTCAGCATCTGCTGGGTTCGTGGCTCCCATTAACTCTCTATTTGCTATTACACCATTTTCTTTTTCTAGGACCATAACTACAATTGGGCCTGAAGAAAGATAATTGCATAAATCATTGTAAAAAGGCTTTGTTTCATGAACCTTATAAAATTTTTCAGCTTCTTCTTTTTCTAATTGAATTTTTTTTTCTTTTATGATTGAAAAACCTTTGTTTTTAAAAACATCTTTAATTTCATTTTCTAAATGCCTTTCTACAGCATCAGGTTTAATTATTGATAAAGTTTGTTCCATATTATTCATAGTTATCCTCAACAAGTTGATTTAATAATCTTACCCCGTAACCTGTCGCACCTCCTGAATTTAATGCACCTCCATATTTTGAGAATGCCATACCAGCAATATCTAAATGAGCCCAAGGAGTTTTATTTATAATAAATCTTTGCAGAAATTGTGCTGCTGTTGTTGATCCAGCTCCTCCGACATAATTAATATTTTGCATATCAGCGTTTTTTGAGTTTATTAGTTTGTCGAAATTCTTATGTAGTGGCATTCTCCATAATTTTTCTTCTACTTTTTTTCCTGCTTCTAATAATTGTTTTGATAATTTTTCATTATTTGAAAAAAGTCCTGCATATTCTGATCCTAAAGAAACTATAATTGCACCAGTTAAAGTAGCTAGATCAACTATGAATTTTGGTTTAAATTTTTTTTCTGTAAAAGTTAATGCGTCTGCTAAAACCAATCTACCCTCAGCATCTGTATTTAAAATTTCTATAGTCTTACCACTAAATGACTTGACAATATCTCCTGGTCTTTGTGCATTTCCACTCACCATATTCTCTACAAGCCCAACCACGCCAACAGCATTAATTTTTGCTTTCCTTAATGCTAAATTTTTCATTAATCCAACTACTGTTGCTGAACCTGCCATATCATATGTCATATCTTCCATAAATTTTGCAGGTTTTAGTGAATAACCACCGGTATCAAAACACACTCCTTTTCCTACAAAAGCTAA
>CACGET010000050.1 GCA_902572155.1 uncultured Pelagibacteraceae bacterium
TTCTCCTTATTTTGCAGGCTTTTATTATCTTTTTTTTCAGTTTTTTTAGATACACCAACCAAAGATGGTCTAAGCAATCTATCTTTTATCATAAAACCTTTTTGAACTTCTTGAACAATTGTTCCTGGTTCTTTTTGATCATCTTCTATTTCCATCATTGCCTGATGCAAATTTGGGTCCAATTTTTTATTAAGACAATCAATTGGTTTAATGTTATTTTTAGTAAAAATTGAGATTAAATCTTTATTAATTATATCAAAGTGTTCTATGGTTTTTTTTAATGCTTCAGTATCTTTAAGAGTCTCATCACTCTCTAAAATTAATTTTGATCTTGCAAGGTTATCAATTAAGTTCAAAGCTTCTTTTGCAAATGCAAAACCCCCATAATCAAACGCATCATCTTTTTCTTTTTCAAATCTTCTTCTTTGGTTTTCCATTTCAGCAAAAGTTCTAGCTAGCTTATCTTCTAATTCATTTATTTTTTCTTCAGGAGATAATTCTATTTTTTTCTCTACATCTTCTTCTTGCTTATCACCTGATTGCTTATCGGCTTCATTGTTTTCGTTTGAAGCTTCAGCTTTATTATTGTCTTGGTTTAAGTTTTCTTCTTCTTCCATGTCAGTTTATATGGTAAGAAATTCTAAAATTGCTAGGTATTGATGAAAAAAATTTCAAAATTGCTTATAGGCACCAATAACAAGGGAAAATATAAGGAAATTAAAGACTTATTACCAAAATACATTAAAACGTATTCAACTTCTGAATTTAAACTTAAGAGTCCAATAGAAGATGGGCTGACATTTACAGAAAACTCAATCATAAAATCTAAATATTTTTCAAAAAAAACTAATTTGATATGTCTTTCAGATGACTCAGGTCTAGAAATAGATATCTTAAATAAATATCCTGGCATTTATTCAGCTAGATGGGCAGGTAAGCATGGTGATTTTAAAAGAGCCATTAAAAAAGTATATAAAGAATTAAATAAAAAAGATAAAAATTGGAGACAAAAAAAATTAAAAGCAAGATTTATTTGCGTTTTATCTATTTTTAATTTAAATAAAAAAATTGCTATAGGGGTTGGTAAAATTGAAGGTTCTATTTCAAGTGAGCCTAGGGGAAAAAATGGTTTCGGATATGATCCAATATTTATTCCAAAAAATAAAAAAAAAACTTTTGGAGAAATAAAATCTTCACATAAATATAAAATTGACCATCGTTTTCAAGCATTTAAAAAGATTAAAAAATTTTTATAATTTTTTTATCTTCAATCTTATAAAAGTTTAATAAATGGTTAATTTTATTATTTTTAATCTCAAAAATACCAATTTTGCCTTTAAAAGAGTTTTTCTTTTTAAATACTTTATTCATATTTGATAAATCATTTTTTAAGGATAAATAATAAATTAGACCAACAAGGTCATAACTTAGTAAAGATAAATGTGATGGATAGTAATTAAATTCTTTGAAAAATTTTTTCTTATAATTTTCAAAATTCTTTTTATTAATTGAGGGATAATATAAAGGCTGGATATCTATTTCGTTAAGTAAACTTTTATCAAACCATTGATTTAGTGTTATAAAATTTTTCTTTTTTGGGGAAACATCTGTGTACAAAAGTGATGTACTTACACTTTTTAAGCTTTCATTAAAATCAGCAATAACCACTGCATCAAAATTAAGACCACCTAGGGTATATCTTTGTTCAAGTCTTTTAATTTTTTTTTCTTTATTATCTTCGTTAGAATTTTTTATTCTATATATTTCATCTTCAAGGTTCTGTTTTCTGATTTTATAGTTAGTTATTTCTTCAATTTGGCTAGTTAGTTTAGTTGGATCTGTATTATATGAGTATTCTTTAAAAGTCTTTATTTTAGATTCTTTAATGCCTTCTTTAACCTCAAATTCATAATCCTGTATGGGGGTTAAGAATATAGTTTTTTTTATATTATTGAGTTTTAAAAATTTTTTAATTGTATTAAATTGGGATGTTGAATTTATTCCTGCTGAAATAACATTTGGTGGTAGGTCTAACGTTTTATTTGTTAATGATAAAAATGTGACATCCTTAACTTGGTCTAAGTAAAGCAAGTTTTTATAAAATACTGGACCTATTACAATTTTTATTCCATTACCTCTTAGTTCTAATGCTGATTTATATGCTTTTTCAGGTTTTGCTTCTGTGTCCTTAGGAATAATTTCAATTAAGTTATTATTGATATCTTTAACAGCCAATCTCACAGCTTTAATGATTGACTCACCTAATTCTTTATTTGATCCAGTCATTGGCACAAGTAAACCAATCTTTATTTTTTCCTGTCCTAAGGCTAAATTAAAGTTAAAGATAAATTGTGTTATTACTATAAATAAAATAATTTTAATATTTATACTCATCTAATAATATTATAATATTTTTTAATCATAATTATGATCATAAAACCACAATCTAAAATAAAAGACATCATAAATGGATTATATTTGGTATCTACACCAATAGGCAACTTGAAAGATATCACATATCGAGCTGTCGAGACTCTAAGAAAATCTGATTATATATTATGCGAAGATACAAGAGTGTCTAAAAATTTGTTAAATAAATACGATATTAAATCTAAATTGATTTCAAATCACAAGT
>CACGET010000051.1 GCA_902572155.1 uncultured Pelagibacteraceae bacterium
TCATTTGCTTCCCTCATACTAGAGCAATAAATATAACCTTTATAAGCTCCTGAAATTTCTGGTCTTGTTTCTATCATACACTTTCTCCAATTATTATTAGTAAATTTTATACCATCAAAAATAAAAAATAATTTAAATAACTCTAAAACATTTTTTGGATCTATTTGAATTTTAAAACAACTAAAACAAAACTTAGGTATCATATTAAATTTATTAAATAACCTATGATGTCTCTTGCAATTAAAATGTAGCGGGTTTCTTCTAAAAGTCTGAGTTTCACTAAAGTTTAAATCATCAATTATGTGCTTAACTTCATTATAGACTCTATTTGATTTATGAAAAAAAATATTCAAATTTTTATCATTTAAAAGATCCTCAAAAGTAAAATCACAATACACATCTCTTAATGCATCGTTTGCAACAATTATTGAGTTTTTAAAATCGTTAGATTTATTTGATTTATAAAAAGTTAGATCATTAATTAGATTTAGCTGAGCATTTTTATTTTTGTTGTTGTGCATAAATGACTTTGAATAATTATAGATTGCATCTTGTGTCTTTCCCAAGTCTGACAAAATCACCCCTAAATTGTTGTATGCATCAGAAAATTCTGGACTAATTTTAATTGCCATTTCATAACATTCTTGAGCTTTTTTATATTTACCTTCATTTTTATATAAAATTCCAAGATTATTATAAGCATTAGAGAAATTTGGATTTACTTTAATTGCTGCTTCATAAGAATTTATTGCTTTTTCACTTTGCCCTATTTTGTCAAATACTAAAGCTAAATTAAAATATGCATCATAATATAAAGAATCGATATTAATCGCTTCTCTAAAATATAAAATTGATTTTTCATTCTCATTTATTTGATTACAAAGAATCCCAAGATTATTATATGCTTCTACATAATTGGGTTTAAGTTCAATTGCTTTTTCATAGTAACTTTTGGCAATTTTAGTATCTCCCATATTATGGGATGCAGAAGCTCTATTGTAGTATGCTGAAGAATAATTAGGATCTACTTTAATTGATTTTTCATAGCAATTGATAGCTTTTTTGTTTTCACCCAACATCTGGAAAATTAGCCCTAAATTATTATGTGGTTCAGCTATTTCTGAATTTAATTCAATGACTTTTTCAAAACAGGTTTTTGCTTTTTCAACTCTTCCCGTATTTTTAAATATTAAACCTAAATTATTATGTGCACTAATATAATTGGAGTCTTTTAGTAATATTTTTTCATATAATTCTTCTGCAGCTTCTAAATTATCTTTTTGATGATATTGAGTAGCTTGAACAAATAACTCGTTAATAGTTAATTTTTTATCATTTGTTACCATTTTTTAATTTTGGAGCGGGCAAAGGGGGTCGAACCCTCGACCTTCTCGTTGGCAACGAGACGCTCTACCACTGAGCTATGCCCGCCTGTTCTATAAGCGTTGAAGTTATTAGCTTTTTTATAATTAAGCAATAGTTAAAATTCATTATAAATAATTAAACTATATATAAGAAAAAAATTTCAAACTTTTGTTAAATTTAATATTAAGCTTATTTTGAAAGTCTTCATCTAAAATTTTTTTCCAATTATTATCTGGTCCTAAATTAAAAAATGGAATACTAGTATTGCTACCTTTAGAATAAACAGCTTCAGAAAATCCAAAATTCTTTTCATATTGTTTGAGTTTATCAAATGAAGTTGAGCTGATTGATTTTTTTAATTTTTTTTCATCAACTTTTTCATTAATTTTCAAAATTTTATTAATAAATTTGATTAAATCCTCAAAAGTATAAAAAGTTTTATTCAATAAATCTTCATATCTAATAATCTTAATTGGAAAATCATTTTGATTTTTCCATGATAAAAAATTATTCTCCCAAGAACTAATGAACTGAAAATCACTATAATCTTTTTTTTTGTGATAATCAAAAATGAATTTTTTTTCATTAATCATAAATTTTAATGCTTCATCATATTTAAGATCATAATGATTTTTTAGTGATGTAATTAGATTACGAGGATCACGGATAACATAAATACAAGCAACAGTATTTTTTTTGTTTGTGAAGTTGTAACCATTTATTGAGCTTAAACAATTATGAGTTTTTTTAAATTTTATCTTTCCGTCCTCATTAATTCTTTCTTGGGCTTTTATCCAAAACCTTGTTGTGTCAGTTACAACTTCTTGATTGTAATCAAATCCATCAAAGTGAATTTTTTCAGGAAATTGACCTATTTTTTTAATTAAATCCTCCGAAAATACTCCATCTTGAGAATAATAATAAGTACTTACTAATGCCCTGACCCACGTATTTCCACTTTTAGGGTAAGAAGCTATCCAAAAAATCATTATAAAAATTATTATAGATGAATAATTATTTATTTGTTATTAATAAATGATGAAAAATCTTCCAAAAAAAATA
>CACGET010000052.1 GCA_902572155.1 uncultured Pelagibacteraceae bacterium
ACATATAACCAGTTACCGTAAATATATTATTATTTTTTTCATATTTATTTAATGCTGACTGTATGAAATCAAGATAATGACTTGATAACCTTAGATCATCTTCTAGTACTATAAATTTTTTGTAATTTTTTACAATTGAATTTATTCCATAAATTATATTTTTACTAAGACCAATATTTTTTTTTCTACTAATAATTTTTACTTTTAAATTAACCCGAAATTCATTTATTATTCCCAATATAGATAAATATTTTTTTTTATCTTTTTTGTTTTTTGGAAAATCAATAAAAAAATGATAACTATATTTTTTATAATTTTTGTTTTTTTTTAAATCTGCAAGAATATTTAATAAGTTATTATCTCTTTCATAAGCAAATATACAAATTGTAGTATCTCTAATAAATTTCATTGATAAAAAATTCTTAATTAATAATTAATATTGTAAATAGTTTGTTAATAAAAGTGCTTTATTATAAAAAGAATATATAATTTTAAAATGTTTCAAAAAAAAACAATCATAATTGGATTAATTCTTAGTTTAGTTTTCATAATAATGTTTTTTAGGGAATATCTTTATACGTACAGAATGATGTTAGAAAATTTTGTACCTTATGATTTTTATCAAAATCAGGTTCTATATTTTGCTACTTTGAAAGATGAGTATAAACTAACACTACCTTCAGCTGTAAGATTATTACCAATTTTTTTTTATTTTGCTCTTTATAAAATCTCACCTTGTTTAAAACTAACAAAAATTGATCAAAATTTATCTCAAGAATATATTTGTGCAACAAATGCTGTAGCCATTGGTAATTATTTATTATTAATTTTGATACTAGTAATTTTCTTGATTTATCAAATAAAAATACTCAAAAGACCCAGGGACGAGGCAATCTTAAGCTTAATTTTATGTTATGCTGTAATCAAATATCTTGATCATTTTACTATCGATAGATTTGTTGTTTTTTATTTAATACTTATATTATTTTTTTTAAATAATTTTAAAATTTCAATAATATTAATTTTATTCTCTTTTTTAGTGAGTGAAAAAATTTTCTTTATAACTGGGATTTTATTTTTTTTAAGGTTTTTTAGTTATGATAATAAAAAAAAATATTTACTACTTTTCATCTCATCAATTTTTGCATGTATTTTTTATTTACTCTTGATAGAGTTTGGAAAGAATTATTTTGATTTTTTTGAATTTGATTTTGATATTTTACAAATGTTTAAGATGTTTTATAATAAATCAGCTATTTCTGGAAGTTTATTGCCTTTACTGGTTGCACTAAGCCCTTATTTTTTTTGGAATGATGAAATTAATACTAATTTTAGAAATCAGAGAATTGAATTTTTAGTTCCTTTATCTCTAGTAATTTTTGGTTTTTTAGGGGGTGTTGAAAATACTGCAAGATATGTTACTCATAGCTTCCCTATTTGGTTGCCGATCTTAACAAATAGATTAAATCAAATAATAAGATTAATAAAATAAATATGAAAATACTAATTTTAGGCGGAGGAATAGCTGCAATTTCACTAGCAAAATTTCTTCAAGATAAAAAAGAAATTAAAGAAATAATAATATTAGAAAAAAATGAAAAAATTGGTGGATTATTAAGATCTTATAATATTAAAAATATTTTTTATGATGTTGGGCCACATATAATTTTTTCAAAAGATAAAAAGATCCTAAGTATAATTTTAAAAATTTTAGGTAAAAATAAAATTAAGATAAGAAGGTCTAATAAAATATTATATGATAAAAAAACATATATCAAATATCCATTTGAGAATGAATTGTACAAGTTACCAAAAAAAGATTTAAAATTCGCTTTAGACAAATTTTTAAAAAATAAATTCTCTAATATTAAACCAAAAACAATGAAAGAATTTTTTTTAAAAAATTTCGGGGAAGGTATTTTTAATTTATATTTAGGCCCTTATAATAATAAGATTTGGAAAATGAATACATCAAAATTAGATACACAAATGGTTGAAAGGATTCCAAGGCCACCGGATGAAGATATTATAAATAGTGCGAATGGTGCAATTACAGAAGGATATAAACATCAGCTTTATTTTCATTATCCAAAAAAAGGTGGAATTCAGAGTTTATTTGATGCATTTCAAAAAAAAACTAAATAAAAAAGTCAAAATTTTTACCTCAGTAAAATCAAGCAAAATTAAAAAAGGTATAAATTTTTCTGTGAAAACTAATAAAGGAATGTTTGAGTGTGATAAAGTTTTTTCTACAATCCCTCTTAATGAATTGCATACTTTATTTAAAAAAAATCAATTAATAAAAAATATATCCAACAAATTACAATATAATTCAATTATTATAGCAATGGTAAATATAAAAGGAAATATAGGTGGTGATAATTTTGCATTAATGGTTCCAAATAA
>CACGET010000053.1 GCA_902572155.1 uncultured Pelagibacteraceae bacterium
GTTATTTCAATGAAATTAAAAAAAGTTTAGAAAATTTAAAAATTGAAAAGTTACCAGAAATTATTTGTGAACCTGGAAGAGCTTTAGTTGCAGAAAGTGGCTCTACAATTGTGAGAGTAAACTTGAGAAAAAAACAAAAACTTTATATTAATGATGGAACATACGGAACACTATTTGACGCAGGAACACCCAATATTGTCTTTCCATCAAAAATGATCAAAGACAATACTAATAAAATTATTTCAAAAAAATTAACAGCTTTTGATTTTTTTGGTCCAACTTGTGATAGTATGGATTATATGAAGGGTCCATTTCTTCTTCCAAATAATATTAAAGAAAATGATTATATTGAACTTGGACAACTTGGTGCTTACGGATTAACATTTAGAACCCAGTTTAATGGATTTTATTCAAATGAGATTTTTGAAGTAGAAGACAAACCAATAATGACAATGTATGATAAAAATATAAACAAAGCTAATTTGGTTGCTTAATGTCAGATCAAAAAAATGTTGGTCACAACAGTAAAAAAGATTTTTTAAAAAATCCTGTAGAGCATATAGATATAACCTCTTTTGATGCTCAAAAAATAATTTCCTCTATGGAAAAAATGTCATTTGTCTCAAGAGAAACTGCTAATGCAGCAAATATATACAATGAAATGCTAAAAGATAAAGAATGTACAATATTTTTAACTTTAGCAGGTTCAACATCAGCTGCTGGGTGCATGAATATTTATAAAGATTTAGTAAAGTACAATATGGTAGATGCAATAGTAGCTACTGGAGCCTCTATAATTGATATGGATTTTTTTGAGGCATTAGGTTTTAAGCATTATCAGGGTTCACAGTTTCAAGATGATACAATATTAAGAAAAAATTATATTGATAGAATTTATGACACTTACATAAATGAAGAGGAGTTACAGGAATGTGATAAAAAAATATGTGAAATAGCAGATACACTAGAACCTAGAAGTTATACATCTAGGGAATTTATTTATGAAATAGGCAAATATTTAAAAAAAAATTCCAAAAAAAAATGCTCTTTAATTGAAACAGCATATGATAATAATGTGCCTATATTCTGTCCAGCATTTACAGACTCTAGTGCTGGTTTTGGGTTAGTAATTCATCAAGAAAATAATCCAAAAAAACATATAACTATAGATTCAATAAGAGAATTCAGAGAATTAACAGAAATTAAAATGCAATCAAAAGGATCAGGCTTATTTATGATTGGCGGTGGAGTTCCAAAAAATTTTATTCAAGATACTGTTATATGCGCTGAACTTCTTGGAAAAGAAGTTGATATGCATAAATATGCTGTTCAAATTACTGTGGCTGACTCAAGGGATGGTGCTTGTAGTAGCTCCACGCTCAAAGAAGCTAGTTCATGGGGTAAAGTAGATGTAACTAAAGAACAAATGGTCTTTGCTGAAGCAACTAGTGTTTTGCCTTTAATTGCAAGTGATGCCTATCACAAAGGTGAATGGAAAAATAGAAATAGGAAAAATTTTTCTAAAATATTTAAATAAAAATATTTAAAAATGAAAATTCCAATATACCAGGTTGATGCTTTTACTTCTGAAGTATTTAAAGGAAATCCTGCAGCAGTATGTCCTCTCAAGGATTGGTTGCCTGATGAAGTAATGCAAAAAATAGCTCAAGAAAATAATTTATCTGAAACTGCTTTTTTTATTAATAAAGGCGACTCATTTGATATCCGATGGTTTACTCCAATATCTGAACTAGATTTAGCAGGACATCCAACACTTGCAACTGCACATATTATTAAAAATGAATTGAATTTGGGTAAGAATGAAATTATTTTTAAAACAAAAATTGGTGATAGTTTGATTGTTTCTAAAAATAAAAATCTATTAATAATGAATTTTCCTTCTAGGCCCCCAGAAATATATAATAATATTGAATTAGTTTCAGAAGCTCTAAGAAAAAAACCTTTGGCACTTTTTCGTCATAGAGATGCTGTTGCAATATTTGAAAATGAAGATGATATAAAATCCATAAATCCTAATATGGAAAAGCTAAAGGAATTAGATTGCCCTGCAGTGATAGTAACTGCACCAGGCAATAAAGTTGATTTCGTTTCAAGAAATTTTGCTCCAAAATTAGGGATTCCTGAAGATCCAGTAACTGGATCAGCTCACTGTGAATTAATTCCCTACTGGTCAAAAGTACTAAATAAAAAAGAGTTGTTTGCTCATCAAATCTCTAAAAGAGGGGGAAAACTTTATTGTACTCATAATAAACCACCAGGTTCTGGAGTTCCAGTTGCAGGCATAATACTAGAGTCTAAACCATCAACATCAAAAGTTAGATAAACAG
>CACGET010000054.1 GCA_902572155.1 uncultured Pelagibacteraceae bacterium
GCCATTTTTTTTGTTAATGTTGTAACTAATACCCGATAATTATTTTCAACTACTTTTTTACATTCATGCATAAGATCATCCACTTGATTTTTAGCAGGTCTTATTTCAACTGGAGGATCAATTAATCCGGTCGGCCTTATTACTTGCTCTATAAATTTATTTTTTGTTTGTTTTAATTCCCATGGTCCTGGAGTTGCAGATACAAAAACTGTTTGAGTTCTCATAGCATCCCATTCTTCAAATTTAAGTGGTCGGTTGTCCATACATGATGGCAATCTAAATCCGTATTCGGCAAGATTACTTTTTCTAGATCTATCACCTTTATACATCCCATTTAATTGTGGAACTGTAACGTGACATTCATCTACAAAAATTAAAGTATTATCTGGAAAATACTCAAATAACGTAGGAGGTGGTTCCCCAGGCTTTCTACCAGATAAGAACCTAGAATAATTTTCAATTCCAGCGCACGATCCAGTTGCCTCTATCATTTCTAAATCAAACTTAGTTCTTTCTTCCAATCTTTGTGCTTCTAGTAATTTATTTTGTTCTTTAAATTTTATTAAGGTTAGTTCTAACTCTCTTTTTATTTTAATTATTGCCTGCTCTATGGTCGGTTTAGGAGTTATATAGTGGCTGTTTGCATAGACTTTAATTACATTAAGTTCATTTACTAAATCACCTGTAAGTGGATCAAATTCTTCTATTTTTTCTAACTTGTCTCCAAATAAGCTTAATCTCCAAGCACGATCCTCCAGGTGAGATGGAAAAATTTCCAAATATTCTCCTCTAGCCCTGAAAGTGCCTCTATAAAAGTTTTGGTCATTTCTTTTATACTGAAGTGCCACTAAAGATTTTATTAATTCTTCTCTATTGTAATCATACCCAGTTTTTAAACTTAAGGTCATTTTGCTATAAGCTTCGACTGAACCAAGTCCATAAATACAAGATACGCTTGACACTATGACCACATCGTCTCTCTCTAACAATGATCTAGTTGCTGAATGACGCATCCGGTCAATTTGTTCATTAATAGAGGCTTCTTTTTCAATATATGTATCTGATCGCGGCACATATGCTTCAGGAGTATAATAATCATAGTAAGATACAAAGTACTCAACTGCATTTTCAGGAAAAAATGATTTCATCTCACCATAAAGTTGAGCTGCTAGTGTCTTGTTTGGAGCAAGAATTAAAGCTGGTCTATTTGTCTTTTCAATAACTTTTGCCATGGTAAAAGTTTTTCCTGAACCAGTAACACCAAGCAGTACTTGACTTAGCTGATCTTTGTTAGCTCCGTTGACCAACTCTTTAATGGCATTTGGCTGATCACCAGCAGGTTTAAAATCAGTTTTCATTTCAAACTTTTTTCCACCTTCTAGTTTAGGGCTTATCGCAGGATTTTTATTCTGCACAGCTGTAATTAAATCTTGATATGTATTCTGCATTATCTATAAAACTAGTAGATTAAAAATATATTTCAATGAGCATAATATCGGACAGTTTAAAAAGAGTTAAACCATCACCCACAATCGCTGTTACTCAAAAAGTAAGAGAATTAAGAGCCGCTGGTAAAGATATAATAGGTCTAGGGGCAGGAGAACCTGATTTTGATACCCCTATAAATATTAAAAATGCAGCAATTAGAGCAATTAAAAAAGGAGATACAAAATATACGGCGGTCGATGGCACTCCAGCTTTAAAAAAAGCTATCATTAATAAATTTAAAAGAGAAAACAAGTTAAAATATTCTATTGATCAGATAACAGTTGGAAGTGGTGGAAAGCAGGTTATCTACAATGCTTTTATGGCGACGCTAAACAAGGGTGATGAAGTAATTATTCCTGCACCTTTTTGGGTTTCATATCCAGATATGGTTTTGCTAGCTGGAGGAAAACCTAAAATAGTTAAATGTACAGAACAAGAAAACTTTAAACTTACTCCAAAAAAACTTAAAAAAGCCATCACAAAAAAAACTAAATGGTTAATTCTTAATTCGCCCTCAAACCCAACGGGCGCAGGTTATACAAAAAAAGAAATTGAAGATTTAGCAAAAGTTTTAATTAGGAATAAAAAAATTTATATTTTGAGCGATGATATATATGAGCATG